>VEPM01000017.1 GCA_012026795.1 Candidatus Methanoperedens sp. | reverse complement strand
GAAATGCATTGTTAATCTGATAAGGAATAGTACAAGATTTGTCAATTACAAGGACAGAAAACCTTTTTGTGCAGATATGAGGGTAATTTATACTGCTGCTAACGAAGAAGCTGGATCGGCTGCTCTTGATAGGTTTGAGGAAAAATGGGGCGGCAAATACTCTTATGCAATCAAAAGCTGGAGAGCAAACTGGGAAAGTTTGTCAACGTTCTTTAAATATCCTCCTGAGATCAGGCGGCTTATTTATACTACCAATCCCATAGAGAATTTCAACAGGCGTATAAGGAAAATCACCAAGAACAAAGGTTCATTCCCAACGGATGATTCCCTTTTCAAAATACTGTACCTGATTGTTATGGATGCAGCTGAGAAATGGACAATGCCTATTCAGTCCTGGGGTATTATCTTGAATCAACTTCAGGTGTATTTCGGTGAACGAATGGATGCATATATATAAATATGAAAAATGTAAATTGTTATAGGAAGTTTCAGCAAATTATGTTACACTCCCGTTCTTACGCTCTCCCCATTACGTCTTTGCGCTGATAACAGGCATTGCCATCTTCACTTTATCGATCACAACATCAACAATAGAAGGTCTTGTCGATGAAAATGCCTGCTCAATAGCACTGTCAAGCTCTTCCGGGCGCTCTACCCTGAAACCGTCTCCCCCGCATGATATTGCATAATCAGCAAAGTTGGGGTTAATAAATTCAATCCCGAATGCCTTATACCCATACATCTCCTGCTCCTTTTTTATATTCTTTAACATTCCATCGTTAAATATTATCACTTTAACGGGTAATTTGTTAAAAACCGCAGTTGTAAAATCCGCCATCAACATGGAAAATCCACCATCACCTGTAATGCAGATGACCTGCCTGCCAGGATAAATAAGCTGGCCTGCCATGCTTGCTGGAAAAGCAAAAGCCATGCTTCCCATATTTGAGGAGAATAACGTTTGTTCACCATCACACAAATATCTTTTATAAAACCAGTAGGTATGATCTCCACTGTCTACAGTTATGAGAGCATCTTTCTTCGCGTGTTTTTTTATTGCCTGGATTACATAACCAGGAGAAACTGGCATTGAGGTATCCATAGCATCTTTTTTGATATCATCCAGATGTTCTTCCTTTAGTTTTCCTATATGTTCAAAGTATTCTTTATCCGGGATTTTCATACTCACTTTTTTCTCAAGTTCTCCCAGAGCAAGCTTTGCATCCCCTTCCATACCCACTTTTACAGGGAAACTTTTACCAAGATGCACGCCGTTGATATCTATCTGGATTACAGGAATACCATGCAACAGGTTCTTTTCCCTGAAACTTGAACCCGCGATAATGACCAGGTCTGATTTTGTTATGGCCTGTGCAGCGCATAGCGTCCCAAGAGACCCAAGAACACCAACTGCAAGGGGATGTGTCTCAGGGATCACTCCTTTTGCTCGTGAAGTTGTGGCTATGGGGGAATTGATCTTTTCGGCTAATATTATGGCCTCTTCCCTTGCATACCTTGCTCCCCAGCCAATAAAAAGAAGCGGTCTCTTGCTTTTGTTGATCATGGCAGATGCGGATTTGATGTCCCCGTCTGACGGAACAATACCAGTTTTAAAAATATGCTCATCCGGCAGCCATATCTTATCGCTTATATTTTCAGAAAGAATATCAGTAGGCAGGCTTAACATCGCTGCGCCCCTGCGGGAATATGCATTCTTAAGCGCCATGATCGTGGCCCTGACCGCCTGTTTTGGCTTTGCTATAGTCTCATGATATACTGTAAAAGGAGCAAATATTTCGATCTCGTCTATTTCCTGGAGATGCTCACTTCCAAGCAGCACTTGTGATATCTGACCCACAAGTGCAAGTGCAGGTGCTCCATCTGATGTGGCATCCACAAGACCTGTGATCATGTTTGTTGCACCCGGACCTGCGATAGATAAACAGGCAGCCACTTCCCCGGTGAGCTTTCCGTACGCTCCTGCCATAAAAGCCGCTGTCCCCTCATGTCTTGTGAGAATGAATCTGATATTGTCCTGCTTCCTGATAGATTCCACAAGCGGGAGATTCGAATCTCCGGGGATACCAAAAACAAATTTTACACCTGTAGCTGCAAGTTGTTCGATTATCTTATCAGCTACTGTTGTTAAAATTTGTGCTTTTTCAACTTTATTTTCTTTCACTCTGTTTCCCCCATTTCAAACATTGGGAATGAAAGATTATATACTTTGTCTTGATATTCCTGCCAGATGCCCTGAAATAATGGCAGGAACAGCCCCTATCGCAGTACAGGTTTCAAGTGATACGCCTTTTGAAGTAATATCCAGATGATATTGCACCATCTCAAATAGACCCGGCGGAAGTCCTTTATGCCCTAAACCTATAAGGAAAAGGAATGATTTTTTCCTGGTTATTTGTTCAACAAGCGCAGGGAGAGCTATCTCTTTTTTCTTATCAGGGCGTGAAGTTGTTACGACAGGGGAGCCAAACTGCGGCTGGAATCCTTTTTCAGGCAGGTCAAATACGAAAAACCTGCCATTGCCAAAAAGCTCTGCCAGATATTTTCCAGAGCCGCCAATAGTTGTTTTGTCTTTTACGAAATTCACAAGTTCTTCTGAATTCATCCTGAAAGGGAAATCAAACAGCGCCAGGTTGAATCCGAAAGCATAAGCGACAGGCGCTGCCCTGGCGATGCTGCGGTAATGAGCCTCATGGATCTTTATTTTATCATAGGTATTCACAATTCCAAGCGTCAGCATACCCGATTATAATGTAAGGGAATATGATAAAATTAAGGGGTATTAGCCACAGAGCGAATCCATACGTTAAACGATTGACCACGATTCAAAAGAGAAGAACGATAACTATTTAGTTTCCTGTTACTTAATCAGAATAAACAAAAATGAGAGTGTGAGCATGAACCTTAAAGATTTTCTTTCCCGGAATAACACTGATCCGAAATTATCGGAATTAATACTTTTTTTTGCCGAGAATGGACAGACAATAAAGAGTGGATTCCTGAAAAGCCAGAATAAAGCTGGCACGCATAATATATATGGTGAAGAGCAAATGGCTCTTGATAAATGGGCTGATGATGTCCTTATAAACGGATTGAAGAGATCAAGGCTGGTTCGCTATATTGCAACAGAAGAGCAGCCCGGGATCATTGAAATCGATAATCCGAAAAACCAGTTCGGTGCTGTCATTGATCCTCTTGACGGTTCTTCACTGATCGATGTGAATCTTGCCGTGGGGACAATTATAGGTATTTATCCCGGAACTGTTCTTGATATGGGTAAAAACATGATCGCTGCTATGTATATTCTATATGGTCCCCTAACAACTCTTACTTTTACAACAGGAAATGGTGTACATGATTTCGTAATGGATGAAAAAGGCGAATTCCACCTGACAGCAGAAAATATTAAGATGCCTGATGGGAAAATATATGCGCCAGGGGCTCTTCGCAAGGATTATCTGCCAGCGCATTCAAAATTCATTTCAAGCCTTGAGAATGATGGTTATAAACTGCGGTTCAGCGGCTCTTTTGTTGCTGACATGCACCAGATACTCCACAAGGGCGGCGTATTCACATATCCTGGCATTAAAGAAAAAGAAAAAGGAAAGCTGAGGCTGCTTTTTGAAGCAAATCCCATGGGGAAGATCATTTCAGAAGCAGGTGGTGCGGTAAGTAACGGGAAAATGGATATCCTCTCAATCAAGCCAGATGTTATTGATTACATAACCCCTGTATATGCGGGCGGAAAAAAGGAGATAGGTTTGATTGAAAAATATATGTGCGAATAGCATTAAAAGAGCCGATGTGCATCTTATTTTTCAAGTTCCTCCTTTATCTTCTGAAAATCCTCTTCCAGGCCTGACCTGTATGCAGGATTGTAGAGAACTGCGGCAGGATGGAATGTAGGTATTATAATGACAGGCAGGCCAAGAAGTTTCTCTTTATAGGCCCGTCCTCTAACTGCGGTCAATCCCTTGACCTCTACGTTCAACTTTGAAAGAATATACCTTGTTGAATGCTTTCCCATCGTTGCTATAACACCGGGCCTTATTACCTGTATCTGCCTGTCAAGATATGCAGTGCATGCCCCGACCTCGTCAGTTTTTGGCTCCCTGTTCTGTGGGGGCCTGTGCTTGACGATATTACTGATATAGACCTCTTCCCTCCTGAGATTGATGCCTGAGATAAGCCTGTCCAGGAGCTTTCCCGCGCTTCCAACAAAAGGTCTTCCTGCCATATCCTCCCTGTATCCCGGCGCCTCGCCTATCAGCATCAGGGAGGCTTCAAGGCTTCCCTCTCCGGGAACAGGGTTTCTTGCGTACTGCCAGAGGCGGCATTTCCTGCAGACCTGCACCTCACTAACTATCTCGTCCATAAGTTCCTGCTTTGACATGATCCTCAAATTCCCGCTGTTAATTAAAAGAGGTACTGCAATCCACTTTAAGATTTCTACAGGCTAATGGGACAAAAAAGGATCGTACTTTAATCAGATACTTACGATTAGCATGGTTTTATTTATACAGAGTTAAGATATATACCTGGTGAGAGTGTGAAGTACATTGAGCTTGTTGGCCTCTACGAAGCAATAGGAGCAACAACGAAGCGCCTTGAGATTACACGCTATATCGTAGATTTTTTAAAAAAGACCCCCGGCAGGGTGATAGATAAGATCGTTTATCTTACGCAGGGCAAGCTTTACCCGGATTTTGCCGGGGTAGATATGGGGATAGCTGAGAAAACAGCCCTGAAGGCACTATCTGCAGCTACAGGGCTTTCTCTGGAGAAAGTAGAGGGAGAACTGAGGAGCAGAGGTGATGTAGGTACTGCTGCAGAGAGGCTCCTTGTGACAAACAGGCAGGTGACACTTTCTGAAAAGGAGCTTATGGTACAGGATGTCTATGATGCTCTTGATAAGATTGCAAGAACAACCGGGGCGGGAAGTGTGGACGCCAAAGTAAAAGCCCTCTCCGGGCTGCTTATGGACGCAAAGCCCGTAGAAGCCAAGTATATTATGCGTACGGTTACAGGAAAAATGAGGTTGGGCATAGCAGATATGACTATTCTTGAAGCCCTTGCCCAGGCATATGCAGGGAAGGAATGCTATAACCGCAGGCGAAAATACGGGAACGCAGGGAGATATTGAAAAATGAAGAACCAGGAAATAGCTAGAATATTGTATGAAATCGCCGAATATTTGGAGATGGAAGGCGTGGCTTTCAAGCCCCGGGCATATAGAAAAGCCGGTCTGGGACTCGATACGCTGGATCGTGGTGTAGAGGATTTATATAAGGAGGAAGGGTTTAAAGGATTAAAAAAAATTCCCGGAGTGGGCGAAAGCATCGCACAAAAAATCGAAGAATATCTCAAGACAGGCCAAATAAAATATTATGAGGATTTTAAAAAGAAAATACCAGTTAGCGTTGAAGCCCTGACCGCTGTGGAAGGCGTGGGGCCAAGAAAAGTTAAGGTAATCTTCGAAGAATTGGGCATCAAAAACCTGGATGAGCTGGAGAAGGCGGCGGAAGAAGGAAAAATAAGGAAATTACCCGGTTTCGGGGAAAAAACAGAAAAAAATATCCTGGAAGGTATTGCGTTCCTGAAAAGAGAGAAGGGCAGATTTCTCCTGGGAGAGATCTTGCCCACAGCCAGGGAAGTATTTGCGAGACTTAAAGAATCGAAAGAAGTAGAAGAGTTATCTATGGCCGGTTCGGTAAGGAGGATGAAAGATACTATCGGCGATCTGGATTTTTTGGCCATTTCGGAAAATCCCCGGAAAGTAATGGATCTTTTTGTTTCCTTGCCTGGCATAGTCAGGGTATGGGGAAAGGGCGATACCAAAACATCAGTGCGTATGCTCCAGGGATTCGATATGGATATCAGGGTTATTCCCAAAAAGAGCTACGGCTCAGCCTTGCAGTATTTTACCGGCTCTAAAGAACATAACATACTTTTGCGCAAGATCGCCATTGAAAAAGGATTAAAGTTAAACGAATACGGCGTTTTTAAAGGGAAAGAGATGGTGGCAGGAGAAGATGAGGAAGAGGTCTACAGGGTTTTGGGCATGAGCTGGATGGCGCCGGAATTACGGGAAAATACGGGAGAAATCGAAGCAGCAATTCGCGAGGCTCAAGGCAAGCCCGATGGTCTGCCGAAACTTATTGGTTATAATGATCTCAAAGGAGATTTGCATTATCATTCGCGGTGGCAGGAAAGCGATGGCACCCCGATTGAAGAAGCAGCGCTGGCTGCCAGGGATTTTGGCTACGAGTATATCGGCATTTCCGAGCATACCAGGGCTTTGAAGATAGAACATGGTTTAGACGAGAAACAATTGCTTCACCATATTTCTGAAATAGAGAAAATTAATTCTCATCCTGGCCAGGGGTCTGGCGGACAATCAGAATTCAGGGTATTGAGCGGCTGCGAGGCCAACATTATGCAGGATGGATCAATCGATATAGAGGATAAAGTTTTAGCCAGACTCGATTACGTGATTGCTGGTGTCCATTCCCAATTCAAGATGCCAGTGGAAAAGATGACAGAGCGGATTATCAGGGCAATGGAAAATCCCCATGTGGACATCATTTCCCATCCCACCGGAAGGCTGATCAAGAAGCGCGAAGAATACCAGATCGATGTGGAAAAAATCCTGGAGGCGGCAAGAGAAACGAAAACCGCCCTGGAAATAAATTCCTATCCGGAGCGGCTGGACATGAAGGATGTCTACATTAAAAAGGCAAAGGAAGAAGGGGTGAAGATGGTTATCAATACGGATTCCCACGACCCTTCCCAGTTACATTACATAGAATACGGCATTTCCCAGGCGCGCCGCGGCTGGGCTGAAAAAGAAGATATTATCAACTGCTGGCCAGTAGAGAAATTGCTAAAGTTTTTTAATGAATAAGGAAATGATTTCCGACCCAACGTAATCTTTACTAATAAATCTCATTCAGGCACAACAATAACCTTCAATGATTCCCTTGCCTGCCCTGCAATCTTAAATCCCTTCTGGATATCTCCCAGCTTTACCCTGTCAGTTATCATATCCCTGACATTGATCTTCTTATCCCTGATCAATGAAAGCGCCTCTTCAAGATCAACAGGCGCTGCGCCATAGCTGGATACAATGCTCAATTCATTTCTCCAGAAATCTTCAACAGGGATTGAAAGATTCTTATTCGGGATAGCAAAGAGCATTATTACTCCTTTCTTATCAATGTACCTGAACGCTGCTTCAAAAGCAGGCATTGCTCCGGTACACATGATTATCCTGTCAGCTTTCAGGTCCAGCTCTTCACTTGCGTTAAAAACTTCATCCGCTCCGAATTTGCCCGCCTTTTCCAGCCTGTAATCATTGATATCCGTCGCCATGACCCTTGCATTTTTTAATTTTGCCATGGCAATATTCAGCAGCCCCGAAATCCCGGAACCCATGACAAGAACAGTCTGGCCATCTTTCACATCAATTATTCTCTGTGCCCTTACGACACATGCAAGAGGCTCGATCATCGTGCCTTCCTCATAAGAGATACTGGCAGGAAGAAGGTAAGTTCCGCTCTTGACATTGATTTCCGGAACCCTTACAAATTCGCTGAATCCGCCGGGATCGTAATTACCTTTATGCAACGTTTCACAGGCCGTATGATTTCCGGCAAGGCAATACCTGCATTCGTTGCAAGGGACATGATGGCTTACAAAAACCCTCTGGCCGACTTTGAATTTATCAGACTTTGATTCAACTATTTCGCCTGTCATCTCATGGCCAAGTACACGAGGGGCTTTCTTGATACGGTACCATTCCATCAGGTCTGTCCCGCAAATGCCTGAGGCTTTGACCTTTACAAGTATCTCACCGTTTTTTATTTCAGGTTTTGGTCTTTCTTCAATCCTGATATCGTTATTGTTGTAATATACTGCGGTTTTCATAATTTTAAATCATCTAAAATAGAACACAGATGACACGGATCAAACGGATTTTCACGGATATTCCTGATCCGTGTTTATCCGTGTCATCCGTGTTCTATGTCCAGGCATAATTTACTTCTTTGATTGTTCATAAATATCGTAAGCCTCATCCACCGACTTACCACCGTGGACTATCGCCCTTACCGCCTGTATCATACCCACAGGGCTGTCACTCTGGAAAATATTCCTTCCCATATCAACACCAACTGCGCCATCTGATATTGCCCCATGTGCCATTTTCAGGGCATCTATTTCAGGCAGCTTCTTTCCGCCTGCTATTACAACAGGTACTTTCCCGCATGCTTCAACTACTTTATCGAAACCCTCAGTATAATATGTTTTTATGATATGCGCACCCGTTTCAACGCAGATCCTTGAAGCAAGGCCAAGGTAGCGCGCATCACGAACCATTTCTTTCCCGACAGCAGTTACTGCAAGCACAGGGATGCCGTATTTTTCACCGTCATCAACAAGCTTTGAAAGATTTTCTATTGTCTTTCTTTCATATTCCCCGCCCACATATACGGAGCATGTGATCGCTGATGCATTTATCCTTATCGCATCTTCTATGCCCGTTGTTATGGTCTCATTGGATAATTCCTTCAGGATGCTCTGCCCGCCGGAAACACGTAAAATTATCGGAATATCCACAATTGGCTCGATCCAGTTCCTGATTGCACCCCTTGTTATCATCAAAGCATCGGCATAAGGCAGTAACGGTTCAACTGTTCTTCCCAGGTTGGAAAGCCCGGTCGTCGGGCCCTGGAAATAACCGTGATCAACAGCAAGCATTACGCAACGCCCTGTTTTGGGCTTGATTATCCGTGAAATCCTGTTCTTCATTCCCCAGTTCATTTTAAATTACCTCCTATTTATTATTATTCAGGCCTGATGAGCAAATAACCTTTTTCGATCAGCCAGTGATGGAATTCATAGGTCGTATGCAGGCAGTTTTCCTTGCATATTTCCCTCAGGTCATTATAATCTTCAGTGTCCTGCTCTTTCTTATTCATCATCGTCTGTATGGGACATCCGATGTCATTGCAGTATTCTCTTCGTTTATACTCAGTATATCCTTTGATAGGCACAATCACAAAGCAGTCTCTGGATACTTAATAGTTTCGGAAGCCTGCGAAAGACATGGTGGTAATTTGAACAGAAAAGAGTTGCGTCATGACAGGCATACCGTATCACTGCTGACGGATCATATGGTGTTTGCTCCCAAATACAGGGGAAAGATACTGACTGGAGATGTTGCTATGATTACAGAGGGTATAATCTGTACAACCTGCAAAGAAATGGATACACAAGATAAACATCATGCAAAACCGACTACTACCGGCTTTGTACGTTAAGTCCGGTGTTTAGTGACTGCATCCATGCTCGTTATTATGCTCACGGAAGGCAATGGGCAGACAGAACTCTTCCCAAAATGTTAAAAGCTCGGCGCTTATAGGCAAGATGTATTCTGAGAACGATTTGCATGAACTCAGGATATAGTCTTGGAAATGATATGTTTGCTGGAGTAAGAAATTAAGAGTACTATCTCAAATATACAAGCTTAAGTTGCTACTAAACAGGCGTAGTACAACCTTTTCCACCACAATACTTGTGTCCTTACTCAGCAACAAACTATTACTCCGTCATACTTTTCTTGGGCCTTAGTCGTTTCTCTCTTTTCCACCACGGTGCCATTATCCAAATCAATATCTATATATATGATTATTTCTCCCTGAGTGAAAGTAACCACCGCAATCTTTTGATCACCTTTTGCAGTAGATTTAATCTCTCCAAAAGAAGAGACACTGACTTCACAAGCATCACACAATTTATCATTTCTTAACGAAATTTGAGCGGCTTTCTCAGCAAAATTTTTCTGCTCATCGTTAAGAATGAAATTATACTGAGATATAAGAATAATAATCGCTAAACCAATCGTCCCCACTGCAAATTCCACAAATTTGCCATTAAATATAGAATATTTTATATTTTTATAATCACTATATGAAAATACAAGGACTAATAGAATAAGGAATAATATATAAACTAACATAAAATTAAAATCAAAATAAAACCCTAATACAAAAGTAGCGATTAAACTTAAGGTAACAAAAACCATCCAACCATACTTCAGTATCTTAAATAGTATACCAAATATAGATTTACCTTTTAAGCTAAGATTCATAGCGCATTAGAAAAACTAATCTTTATTAATATAAATCTTTGCTAAGCTACTTCAAATTAATTCGGGGGTCGTTGACTTCGTGCCCTGAAGCGATAGGAAGAAAGTTTAACAAACAGGACAATAAAATATGTAACGGCACTTGTCCACCGGGGTTAAAATCCCGCTGCGCAGGTCTGCTCTTGCGTGAAGAGAACAGGAAGCGCGACGCTGCGAAGCGTGGTGCGGAGTCCCCAAGTATCGTAAACCACAACTCTTAGCAGCAAGTAAGCCAGAAGTGGCCTTATCGCAATATAACGCCCCGAGTCACGATTGCAGAAAAGGAGCACAATCGATAAAATAGATTAAGTAGTTTGAAATTAAATTGTGATATCATGACAAATATAGAAAAAGTCTATAAATTTGATTACGCTGATGTTCTAATATGGTTGGGGATCGCTATTATTGTTTTATGGATGATAGCTAAGATTATTGGATTAATACCTTGACCGTTACGTGGTATGATTTGGTTCCTGTTTTTGGTGTTGTAGTAACAATTGTAGGTATTGGTTTTAAGGCGGGTCACCCGCATTTCGCACTTGATTAGATAAATATATGATTTATCTATGAAATATGAGCCTGACAAAATTACTATCTGGATTTTAAAAGAAAATTGCATTTATTCAGACAGGATTAACAGGATCGACAGGATTTAGTCATTGTGTTTTTCCAATCTAATTCATCAGGAGAAAATTAAATGGAATTTAAAGACGTTACTGAAAAAATCATTGGATGTGCTTATAAAGTATATAATACGATGGGATATGGTTTTCTTGAATCAGTTTACGAAAAATGTTTGCTTATTGAATTAAAGAAGGCGGGTTTGAAATCAGAATACCAAAAACAGATTATCGTAAACTATGAAGGTGAAGTTGTAGGGAATTTTATTGCAGATATATTTGTTGAAGAGTTGATTATTCTTGAGCTAAAATCTGTAAAAAATCTGGCCAAAGCTCATGAAGTCCAATTGGTAAATTATCTAGTAGCAACCGGAAAGAATGTTGGATTATTAATAAATTTTGGAGAAGATAAAGTTGAGATAAAAAGGAAAGTGAGAGAGTTATAATATGAATAATTGTATTTATTTAGAATGGATTGTCAGGATAAGTCGCTAAAATCGTATCCTGTCGATCCTGTTAATCCTGTCAAATGACGTGGTCGTGATAGTTATGGATTGGAAGAAAAAATCTAATTATGATAAAATAATGTGCGAAATATGGAGTCAATTACCCAAAAGCTGAATCATGTTATCGGTGAGGTGGGCGAACTCAAAACAGAAATGCATGAGGTCAAAACAGATATACGAAGGATTAACGATGTGGACAAACGCATTTCTATTCTTGAAAATACAACAAAATCCAAAAAGCAATAAAGTGACAAATCATAAAACGATAAATCACAAAGCGACACCACTATTATCGATTCGCAAAGATTTGTATATACGAATGCGGATGACGCTGATTACACGGATTTGCACGGATGATCCGTGTTGGGGGCTGTGGGACAAAATTAACCGGGGTACAGGTTCATCAAATTATGCCAGACACCCGTAGAGGTTAATGCTGTGCTAATACGATCATCTCTTTTTTGTGCTACTTTCCAACCAAACCACCTTTTATCCGCCGAAAATCCGGATTCAGAATTGTTTCGTAAATAATATTGTCCCAGATAGGTCATTGTATCATTCACGAACTCTTCCATAGTATCCTTCCATTTCCATGATCCCTTCAATGTTGCATTTTTTTAGGAATGACATAGACCTTTGCCTTCCCGAATCTCTTCACTTCGAATCATATGCCTATAATGAACCAATAAGTATTTAAGTGTTTACATGTATATACTCAACTATGAGAGAAATTAAGGCAATTTCACATGGAAAAATTATAATAAAGGACGATGTTGAAGAAATATATGAGAAAAGAATAACACCTTATGGAAATGGAGCTAAAATCGACGCTCAGAAGAAATTCATTGGAAAAAGAGTATATGTAATTGTATTAAAGGACTGATTTTTGTCATATTATGGGTCATTTAACAATTTTGTCCCACAGCCAGTAGATATGTAATCATTAAATACTTTCCAAATCAAGTAGACTTGAAAGGAGAAAATCATCTATGGAAAAATATACCCTCCCCGTAGTAATAGAAAAAGACGAAAATGGCTATTTTGCAATGTGCCCAGCTTTGCAGGGCTGTTACTCTCAGGGGGATACTTATGAGGAAGCTCTCGAAAATATAAAAGACGCTATCCGCTTGCACATAGAAGATATCCTCGAAAGTGGCGAGGTAATTGAAAAGATCAACTCTTTCAGCCTTGTTGCCCTTGAAGTAACAGCATGAGCGAAAAGCTGCCAAGGGTAACTGCGAATGAGATGATTAAAATAGTTGAAATGTTGGGATTTCGTTTCTCAAGGCAATCAGGGAGTCATAAAATCTATAAAAATAAAGAAGGGAACAGAGTAACTATTGCATACCATAGCGGAAAAATCCTGCATCCGAAAGTTGTTAAGAGTATATTGGTTGATGCTGGATTATCCGTGGATGAATTTAAGAAGATGTTGAAAAAGTAGAAACAATATCCTGCCTATTTCGTACTGATTTTATGTCCCCCCTTCCGATTGGCAAAAACCAAAACAATTAGTAAACGAGGAAAAACTCATGCACCAGCGTCGTGATGCCTCGTTTTAAAAACGAGGTCTTTGACGCGTGCCTTGAAGCACAGGAAAGAAAGAGTAACAAGGACAATAAAATATGTAACGGCACTTGTCCACCAGGTTTAAATTCCCGCTGCGCAGGTCTGCTCCTGCGTAAAGAGAACGGGAAGTGCGACGCTGCGAAGCATTGTGCTGAGTTCCCAAGTATCGTAGACCACATCCCTGAACAGCAAGTAAGCCAGAAATGGCCTTATCGCAATATAACGCATCGAGTCACGGCGGGAGAGGGTATCTCAATTCATGACGACTGTTAATGCCTCCATTAATCTTTTTGGGTAGCGTGATGATGCCTGGATATTCATTTTCATAAAGATTGCAGAAAAGGTGCACAACCGATAAAATAGATTAAGTAGTTTGAAATTAAATTGTGATATCATGACTAAAACAGAAATGCGCGAGGTCAAAACAGATATATGAAGGATTGACGACCTGGACAAACACATTTCTATTGTCGAAAATCACTGTCAAGAAACCCTGCCCTTGGTGACAGCTTGCGTAGCAATACCCCAACTAAAAACTGGCAAATCCACTATATAATTTTGATGGTTTCATTTATTGTATCAACCATTGGTTGTCCCACTTCAGGCGACAGTACTCCTGCGTTAATCATATAATTTGCGTTATCGATAAAAGCTTGAAGATGTTTTATTACTGTACCAATGTTATCCTTGTCCAATTGATAGATTGTAGCCAGTTCTTTAATCAAGGTATCGCCTTGTTTTTGACTCAGTACATTCGTAGAGACAAGATTATTTACCTTATTAATGACTGATTCGGTTGATTCCACTACTGAAAGCGTTCTAACTCCAACCACAGGACCATTACCACAGTTGTCCAATGCACTACATGCTTCAACACTAAATCGGTACCATGTATTAACTTTTAATCCTGTAACTTTGTATGTATGTAAATCCCCCGAAACCGTAGCCAGCAGAAATGTGTCTTTGTATATCCTATAATCAGTGACACCAGCTTGACCCTGAGCTGGTGCCCAACTCAAATTAAGGCTTATAAGTCCTACATATAGGACTTGCAGGTCGCTAATAACAGGAGTAATCATGTTGATTGGTTGAATGGTTTGTTCCTCAGATGTAATTTGAGCAGGAAATCCCATCTCTAATATCGCTATTAATCCTAAGACGGTGAACCCCATAAAAGCTATACCAGTAGGATACAGATGTGTTAGATGTATCCTGCCGAAAATATTTTTCATTTTCAATTCCACCTTTTAGATTCACTTAATAAATGATGCTCGGTTAGACAGATACTAATTAAAACTATTTATATTTATCTAAATGGCTAAATAATAATTGTAATCATAATTATTGTAGGTGGGGAGCAAATCTGTGAGGTGGAAAAACATTGTCTTTCGGTTTACGAAGCTTTAAGTGAGGGATAAATCCATGAGTAATCTTGCTTATGAAGGCTTCATGCAAACTAGGAAAATGGAATACAGTAAAAATGAAAAATATTTTAATTTTTATCTCCGCTTAGCCATGCTGTTATAAATATAAATGTAATGTCCGATTCGAAGAATTTACCCGCCATGAAGGTTTATCCTGAGAAAAATTTAATAAATTATATTGGTTATAGACAACAATTTTTAAAATATCACCCATATACCGGCAATGGTTGCAGTCATACCTAGGACAAGTTCAAGAGTTATCTTCTCTTTTAATGTTAAAAGCGCTATCAAGCTTGAAAGAAATGGCGTAATCGCACCGAGACTTGTGGCTTTTGCTGCTCCTATAGTGGTTAAACTTACGAAGAAAAAGTAGCTTCCGAATCCCATGCCAACAATGCCGCCAATCCCGAATAGGATGTAAGCCTCTTTTTTGAATTTAAAGATGGTCGTAATCCCCTGATTCATAGAATAAGCTATATATAACAGGGCAAGTGGAACAGGCATGCTTATAAGTACCGACTGGAACGGGTCAACATCGTTTAAACCAGTTTTCGTGGCCACAACGGAAAAAGCGTATAGAAATGCGGCAAGCACAGCAAATGAAACCCCGAGTTTGATGTTCTTCTCTTTTCCTGAGTTATGCCCTTTGCTCAATATCCATACCCCGATGACTATTAAAACAGTCCCTATGATAGCTGATGGGTGAATTTTCTCGTTAAGGAGCAGTGAGCTTAAAAGAATAGTAAGCAACGGAAAAGTGAAAAGGATAGGTATGAACCGGGATACAGAGATATTTTCAAGACCTTTCATGTATGCCATACCGCCAAGAATGAGTCTTAGCAGGCCACCAAGGTTAAGGAATAAAAACCCTGTGAAAGTAAAATTAAACCGTCCTCCACGAAAGAATAGATATAGTATCAGGATAAAAAGCATGGCAAAAAATGTGCGTATGAGCACAGCCGGTATTGCCCCCGCTCCTATGCCTTTCTTATAGAATACGGCTGCTACAGACCAGCAGAATGCTGCCGCCAATGCATAAAGTTCACCTGTGAACATCAGTGTATATAGGGATGCAAGGGATATATTTTTATTCGGACTACACAATTTTCATTTATGAATCTGACCTCGCCAGTTCCACAAGTAAAATTTGTTCCCTTTCACAATTTAACAGATAAACTTTTAAAATTCTAATTTACGTTTGCGCATATCTGCTCCTGCGTAAAGAGAACGGAAGTGCGACGCTGCGAAGCATTGTGCTGAGTTCCCAAGTATCGTAGACCACATCCCTGAACAGCAAGTAAGCCAGAAGTGGCCTTATCGCAATATAACGCCCCGAAAGAGATCTATTAATATCATCCCTGAGGTGGAGTTAACACCCAACTCGTTTCAGGATAAATGAACTCACCTGAAGGGGCAAAGGTAGCCGAAGTATAACCTGGGAAAGCAGGAGCAATGCGTTAAGAGGGGTCGGAAGAACCCATAGTAGCGATGAAGACGCACGGCTTGACGAGAAGAGGGGTTGAAAGACCTCTCTTTTACTCTACGAAAATAATCCCCTTTTCATATACTAAACCCAGTCTCACTCTTGGGAAGCGCCTTTATCAATATAAAGTTCCTCATCTTCGAAGGTAAAACCCGCGCCACTTCCTTCATGGTCACACCTTCCACGAATTTGATATCCTCTATTTGCTCATGATATTCCTCGTAAGGCAGTTTGACCCTCACCCCATTCATCTGCAAGGTTATGGGTAATGGATGCAGGTTGTCAACTATTTCGGGGATATTCTCCTCTATCTCTTTCTTGATACGGGGCGGCGCAACAGACAGCGGATCTTTGGCGATTTCCACCCTGACATCATCAAGCACCTTTCCGATAACCTGGGACAGTTTATCAAGAGTCCTGAGTTCCTCTGCATGCCGCAGGTGGTGAAGTATCCTGCCGAAGCTTCCTATATATGCTGTGGCATTGGGTACATCTTCTGTCTTAAGTTCAGGCGCGCCTGTGACTACGATAGGGATTTCAATACCTTCATACAGTTTCTTTGATTTTTCGATTATGCAATGCTCATAATTCCCAAGGATGAAAACTGCCACATCATGTTCATTGATAAGGTCGCGCTCAAAGGCCGTGAGCTGGCAGATCCTTTTTCCCACGCCCCTGGCAAGACCTACCATATTTGTCTTTGCGCCCTGTTTCCTGAGGAACTCTGCTACATCACAATCAAGGTGGGGAAGATGATGATAAGCAAGGGTCGGTGCAACTGTTGCTATTTCGCTGCCGGTAAGAGGCGCTCTTGTAAGCTTTCCCAGAAGTTCCTTTGACTTTATTTCTACAATTGAGATGTCATTTATCGGGACAAGCATCAAAAGCACAACTTCGGATTGCATGATGTTCTTTTGCAGGATGTATCCGCCAAGGTCTTCCACAAGTTCGATGAGCTGGCTGTGCTTATACGCACCTCCGACATACATCATGGGTTCAAGCATTATCTTCCCCCCTCAGTGAAGCAAGGATTTCCTGTCCTTTTGCCAGCCATTCGGGTTTAAGCGTATCTTCTGAAGCTACAAAAAGAACATGGGTAGTTGAAAGCTCATGTTTTCGCACCCTGAATCCTTCCGGTATAATGCGAAGCGCTATTGCATCAATAAGCCGGTCAAGAACTTCCTGCTGCGGTTCTTCAACAACTAATTCACGAAGCATATCCAGGTCCTTTATCGGATCGGTCTTTACAATTATGACTTTCCTGTCCGGCTGTTCAATATTTTCCTTCCCGTATTTTGCCCAGAGTTTATTTAATAATTTTATGGTGAACATTTCCTTTTCAACTTCTATTTTCACCTCGTCTTTGCCAAGAGCGCCCATATCGACTTTTGCAAAATCCTTGATTTTTATTGACGGCGAACCGAGCCTGAGGAGTGCCGCAAAAATAAAAACAGGTTCAACAGGATCCATATAAACTTTCAATCTTCCGATAACTCTTGAGAGTGCCAGGTCGGAAATTGTATCCAGTATGAGACTGCGTGTGGTCTTAGCCCCCGTTGCATCCGGGCATTCCACGGTAAATGTCTCAAGTTGTTCCATCATTTCCTCTTATTTATTTATGAATCCTGAAGCAAGCAGCGCCGCGCCAACCGCTCCTATATACTGGGCGTTGGGAGGAACTATGACTTTTACTTTTAGCAGTTCCTCAACCGCTTTTGGCAACCCTTCGATCAGGGCCGTGCCGCCAACCATTATTACTGGTTCTTTGACATCCACTTCCTGTAACTGCTGCTCGAATAATTGCTCGGCAACACTGTGGCATGCTGCCGCTGCGACATCCTCTGGTGTGGAACCCCCGGCAAGTGAATTAACAAGGGACTGGATGCCGAAAACAATACAATAACTGTTCATTTTTACATTCGAGGCTTTTCCTTTTAATGCAAGAGACCCAAGCTCGGTTATGCTTACTCCGAGTCTTTTTGCAGTCATCTCAAGGAATCTTCCTGATGCCCCTGCGCAGATACCGCCCATAGTGAACATGCCAGGAATACCATCTGTTACTGATATGGCTTTATTATCCATACCGCCGATATCAAGAACAGTAGCTACCCCTTTTTGCTTATCAGCAAGATAGACCGCGCCTTTGGAGTTTACGGTGATCTCTTCCTGCATCAGGTCTGCTTTCAAATGCTCACCAATAAGGAACCGCCCATATCCTGTCGTTCCGAGCGCCTGTATATCGCTTCTGGTGATACTTGCTTCTTTCATCGCATTTTTGAAAGCTTCCTCAGCGCTCTCAATTACTTTTATTGTGGGCACCCAGCCTTTTCCAATGATCACATTGTCTTTCATTATAACTGCTTTCGTGGTCGTTGACCCCGAATCAATGCCCGCGGTCAGGCCGGTCTGCTTTTCTCTTGCAAGCAGGCTCTTTCTGCGTGCTGTGGTCGTGAGTGCTTCCATCCTGGTTAAAAGAGTTGCTGCTGTTGTCCTCTCAGTGAATGAGTAGCTTATGACCGGGATCCCGGTTTTCTCATGTATATAACGGCGCACTTCGCTTCTTACAATAGCCGCTTCCGCGCACCTGAAACACGTCGCAACAAAAACAGCATCAATATGTACTTTCCCGGTTACGATTGACTTTGCGCGCGCCATCATAAGCCGAAGGTCAGGACTTGCCACTTTCAGCCCGAATTCCTCTTCTATCGATTCGACATCGGCAATATCAATCTCAGGATAAACCATTACAGCATTGACCTGCTTTGCGGCTGAATCGATTTCATTCTGTATCCCGCTGTATTCTGCACCGCATGAGAGCTGGGCCACCCTCACAAGATTTTCAGTTGCCGTCATTTTTTTTAAAATATGCCCGATACCCGGATCGTTTTCTTTCTCCTTCCCGCATCCGGCACATGAAGTCCCGCTTATATTATCATTTTGTGCGCTCATTTCTTTTCCTCCGCAGGCTTGAGTGATTTCAGGAATTCGGAAATTTTATAAACGAATAATTTTGCATCCTCTTCAGTGCCAGGATAATCCAATTTCAATATCGGGATTTTTTTACCCCTCAACAGGAAATTGACAAGTTCATTTGTCCTTGCGCATCCCATACAGCCAAATGAAATAACCGGATCATTAACAACTATTGCTGCTTCTGCTTTCGAAAGAAGAGGATCTAAAAGCGACATACGTCCCCTTACTCCTGCCGGAACTTCGACAGCCGCATATTTTAACCCGAATTTAGGGTCTTCAGGAGTAATGTTCATGGGTGGAGAATCCAGTCCCTGGCTTCTGACTTTTTTCCCTATTTCCTGCATTATCGCAAGTGGCTCATGACCGAATCGTTCAACCAGGTCATAAAGAATGAGACTGTTTGTCGGGTAAATAAAAACCTTCATTTTGATACCTCTGTTTCTTTTATTATTGCTTTTAGTTTATCGATGTCAAGTTTTTTTGTTTGCTTCTTTGGGCCCGGGATCTCGCCCCTGTCAAGGGATTTTAAAGCATTTGCAATATGGGGCAATATCTTATCTTCAGTTTCAAGGTTGTGAAATCCCGGTCTTGCCCCGCCGCGCCTGGTAGCCCTGCAGCGAAAAGGTTCACCCGGCGCAAAGCCCCTCTCTTTTATGAAAATGCCGTATGGGTCTAATTTGCGAATGTTCGAAAGGAGCGGGTCCAGTACCGCGCGTTCCCCGGAAACCATAATACCAAAACAGGTTTCCTTTACCATGATATCATCTTTTGTTTCATAAAGCTTCATAGCAACATCGCTTGGGAGTAATTTTGATGAGTTTATCACGATCATTTTAGTTATTTTTTCCATTATGAAACCTCCCTTATGTAAATTATATCGTCTGCCTTCATACCTTTAAGGCGCTCAGGTTCCAGGACTTTTCCGATAATGTTAGTGCTTTCGAATTTTTCGCCGGTCGGACCATATTTATCATCATCGACAAGCTTTACACCTACCATACCATATCTTTTTGCAGCCTGGTTGGTGACACCGATCTCTCCTGCTTTTACCTTTCCTTTCGGTGTATTCTCGGGATTTATTTCTTTATACGTCTGTGCCTCCTTTTCCGGCCTGAAAAGGAAAGTATTTTCATATGTATATATTATGGGCAGGGGGCCCAGCGGCCTGTCCTTAAGACGCAGGGAATGCCTGAAGAAATCAAGGGTTATAGGCGCAAGATCATCGTAAAACTTTACATTGATTATTTTATCGGCTTTTACCCCCAGAGCTGTGACCCCGCCCTCTGCGATAATCCCTATTGTCGTATCAGGTACCTGTTCTACAACAATGGCATCATCACCTGTATAACCTCTCCTTTCAAGTTTCAAACCTCTTAAATTTAATACCTTTTCAGCATCCTTAAAAGTCATTCCCTGTACCATGACCCTCTCAGGATTTGCAACCACGCCAAGATTACTGCCCGGAGGAGCTATTTTAACTAATTCGATACCATGGGAAACATGCCCGACAACGCTATGTACCGGGCTTGAAGTCCGGTCTTCTTTGTAAATATATACACGTCCGTTCCCCTGCCCGTCTGTCCGGACTACCACTGATCCCTCGGAACGGGCATCCCAGTGTTCGTACGGGCATCCTTCTCCCTGGAGTGCATTATCAGAAATGAATGAATTTGAGAACGTACCCACATGAAACGTTTTTCTCCTTATCAATGCAAGGAAATGTTCAGCTCCCTCAGGAGATTCATTTATAAGATCAACATTAAAATAGGTAAAGATTTTCATTCCGTCTTCAAGTGGCGTATTTAGATCCTCTGTAGTTATTTTGTTAAGAAGCGTTTCCCATTTTATTACTGGTTCTATTTTTAATAAAGTATCGCCCTGCTTGAGGTTTGCTATGATATTTTTACCGCTTATCACCTTTCCAAGAACAGCACCTTTCGGACCGCCATAATCCGAAATATGTTTATCTTTTGCGATCATAAGGTAAGAATTTTTTTGATCATACCCGCCTGTTCCCAAAAAGATATCATAGCGGTTATATTTCTGCTCTGATCTTTCCACTGTAATGTCTGTTTCAAATGGGCCAAAAGCAATTGCATATCGTGATTCCCAGTGTGCTTTCAAATCTTTAAAAAAATGGGAAAATTTTGTCCATAACGTGGAATCTCCAAAAAGCTCAATCTTTAATTCGCCTTTTGTTGTGAGAATCTTATATTCTGAGGTTGCTTCTTCCTTTTTGCCGCTTGTTTTCAGGATACCTGTTGTTGTCCCCGGGATATAGAACGTTTTTGAAATTTCCAGGGCATTTTTCAGTAGCAGATCATCTTTTATCTCTAATTTTTGCCCGTTAATCTCTATTGAGATCACTTATCCTCCAGCTATTGGTATAATTCATTATTTATTTTAATTCGTTATCTATTTTAATTCTTTAGCTATCCCTTGAAGAGCTTCTTCCCGTTCTTTGCTGGAAAGTTTTGATAGGACATCGCCTGTTTCACCGATATCAACTATCTTGCCAAGACGCATTAATGCTGCCCTGTCGCATATCTCAGCAACAAAATCCATATCATGGGACACTATGACAAAAGTTTCTCCTACTTCTTTCCTGGCATTCAGGATAGATTTTGAAACTTCAATTTTGGTGACCGGATCCATTGTTCCTGTGGGTTCATCAAAAACAAGTATCCTGGGCTCTTTGATGAGTACCTGTGCCATTGCAACCCTGTGCCTTTCCCCTTCACTTAACTCATCAGGCATCTTGGCCAGAATTTCTTTTGCCTTTTTTTCCGTGAAACCTGATGTTACCAATGTATGGATCGCTTTTCTCTCTGCCAGTTCATATGGCAGGTCAAGACCGATAGACTCAGTCAGGTTATCGATAATATTCCTGTGTGGATAAAGACTGTATTCCTGGTGCAGTACACCAATATATTTTGTAGCGCGTCCTTTCTTGTCAGGCCCAAGTTGTGTCAGGTCAATCCATTCATCCCCTATTCTCACGTCAATTGAAC
This sequence comes from Candidatus Methanoperedens sp., assembly GCA_012026795.1. Taxonomy (NCBI): domain Archaea; kingdom Methanobacteriati; phylum Methanobacteriota; class Methanomicrobia; order Methanosarcinales; family Candidatus Methanoperedentaceae; genus Candidatus Methanoperedens; species Candidatus Methanoperedens sp. The sequence continues at coordinate 65,761 of VEPM01000017.1, read as the reverse complement.
CTGAAGTCGGCCTTAATAACCCGGAAATTATCTTTGATGTTGTGGTTTTTCCTGCCCCGCTGACCCCGATTATTCCGAATATTTCACCTTCGTTAATATCAAAACTGATATCATTGACAGCCCTTACTATACCCCTGTCCAGGGAAAAATAGGTCATCTGGAGATTGCGTCCCCTGATTATAGGCTCTCCGATACTGACTTCTTCCTGATCACCGACTGTTCCAACTTCTTTCATAAATTCAGCCGCGACTTCAGAAGGTTTCCCCATCATTACGATTTTTCCTTCATCAAGCCATATAGCCTTGTGTGAAAGCTCTTCAATCACTTTTGGCCAGTGGGATGTGATGATGAGTGTCATATTGAAATTCTTTGTTGCATTTACTATGCTTTCATGTACAAGTTCGGCAGTCTTGGGATCAAGAGTACCGGTCGGTTCATCTGCGAGCAATATTATAGGGCTTTTGACAAGCTGTCTTGCAAGCACCACACGTTGTTTTTCACCGCCAGAGAGTTCTCTTGCAATATGCATCATCCTGTTGGAAAGATTTACCTGGTCAAGCAGGTCTGCTGCCTTATGAATGGCATTTGGCCCCATCTGGTCAATTTCCTGAAGGGCATTCATGACATTTACGATAACCCTTTCATCACCATATAATGCAAATGTTCTCTGGAGCATGATAGCGATCCTTCTGGTTATGTCTCTTCGTACCGGATCGTGAATTGACATTGTTACGAAATCCGCATCAAGCTTCTCATAATTGGCGTTACATTTGGGACAGGGAGTTCCTATCTTACTTGGTTTTTCTATGGACCCACATTTACCGCATTGAGCCAGGTGATATATTACGCTTCCTGAAATGTCATTAAATTTTTCCACACCTCGCAGGACATGCATAAGTATGGATTTTCCTGCGCTGCTTTTTCCTAAGATTCCAAGAATTTCTCCTTCGTTGATGTTAATATTTATATCACTGAGAACATCGACTCCGTCAAAGCCAACACGAAGATTTTTAATTTCAATAAATAGCGTCATATGTCATTCTTCCCGGGGATTAATTATTCAGATAATTAATCCTCTTCACTATAAGTTTTTGCTTTTTGATTCTAACTAACGTGGGATTCTGAATAGCTCATGCCCTACATAAATATAACGATAATACATTACAGTATTAATCATATAAAAATGTTATATTGATCAACATACAAATTCTTTATATTCATTCTATCCATAAAGGGCGTGAGGAATTCAATTGGATATCATCGCAGGTCCGGCGTCACAATTGCTTGCAGGAAGAGTCACAGAAGTATTAAAATCAAATCTTCTTATCAGTGAATTCAGGAAATTTCCTGACGGGGAGCTATATACACGAATTGCTGATGATATCGGACCGGAAGTCACAATAATCCAGAGCACAGTTACGGATACTGATTTAATTGCCCTGCTCCAGTTGATCGATGCATGCAGTGATGCATCCAGGATAAATGTTGTAATTCCCTATATGGGGTATGCTCGCCAGGATAAGAAATTCAAGGCCGGGGAACCCATAAGCGCCCGCGCCCTTGCAAGAACAATAAAGGCTGACAATGTTTATACGATCAACATCCACGATACCGGCATTCTTGATTATTTTGATGCAAAAACAACGGATCTTGACGCCACCCCGATGATAGGGAAATATATAAAAAATATGAAATTCATAAATCCTCTTATTATTGCACCTGATGACGGAGCTATCCATATTGCAGAAAGCGCTTCTTCTGACCTTGGTATTGATTATGATTATCTTGAAAAGACAAGGCTAAGCGGTGAGATTGTATCAATCCATCCAAAGAATGTTAATGTAAAAGGAAGGGATGTTATTATTATCGATGATATCATTTCAACCGGCGGAACCGTTGCAGAAACGGTATCATTACTCAGGAAACAGGGAGCCCATGAAGTCTATGCAGCCTGTGTGCATCCTGTCCTTACAAATAATGCGATTATTAAATTATTTAAGGCGGGAGTAAAAGGTATCATAGCTACCGATACAATTGATAAAGGCGTAAGTGTTGTGAGCGTGGCACCGATTATAGCTTCTGTGGTTGTTAGTATTTGAAAAATATTTGCTGTGGGCACAGAATGCGAATAGATCTCCAAAAAATGATTTTATCCAATAGCAAGAATTATAAGTGTACATGCACATACATGGATATTATGGCGACCAAAACCATAACAATTACGCTGGATGCTTATAAGAAATTACGAGCAAAAAAAGCCCCTAACGAAAGCTTTACGGACATAATATTGAAACTGACCAGGAAAAAGAATACGCTTGATTACATACGTTCACTGAAAACCAGTACCGAACTTGCAGATAATATTGAAAAATCAATGCAGGAAACAAGAAAAGCAAAACTCAGGAAAGTTGATCTATGACCTGCCTGGACACTGATTTCATAATCGATCTGCTGCGCCGTAAACCTGCTGCGGAGAGAAAACTGGAAGAGCTGACAGCAGATGGTGATAAATTAAATACAACGCCTCTTAATGCATCTGAACTCTACAAAGGTGCATATAACTCATCCCGGCCGATCGAAGAAGCTAAAAAAGTACGGCATCTGCTCGATACCCTTGATATTCTGGAATTTTCAATTGCTGCCAGTGAAACATTTGGGAAACTTTCGATAGAACTCCAGAGAAAAGGAAATGATATCGGGGATTTTGACCTCCTTATAGCAAGTATCGCCCTTACTCATGGCGAGCCTCTGCTTACGAAGAATGCAAAGCACTTTTCGAAGGTTCCGGGACTGGCGATTGAGAGTTATTAAAATTTTAATATTATTTTCATAATTCAACCCACTTCAATATCCTGATTGCAATTGCAAAAATTCAACCGTATATTATATCAAAACAAATTCGAAACATAAATGTATTAGTGCATCAATTTAATCTATTGATATGAAGTTACTCGTAAGCCCGATCAACGTTGAGGAAGCCAGAACCTGCAAATCAGGAGGAGCTGATATCATAGATGTAAAGAACCCGAAAGAAGGCTCACTTGGCGCTAATTTCCCGTGGATGATAAAAGCTGTGAAAAACGTGGCAGGCGCAGTACCTTTGAGCGCAACGATCGGTGATTTTAATTATAAGCCAGGAACGGCATCATTAGCAGCGCTTGGTGCGGCTGTCTCTGGTGCAGATTACATCAAAGTTGGATTATTCGATATACAGACCAGGGAGCAGGCCCTTGACATGCTTACAAATATCGTCCGTTCTGTAAAGGAATATGATAAAAATAAGTTTGTAGTGGCTTCAGGTTATTCTGATTATAAGCGAATTAATTCCATTTCACCTTTTGAACTGCCAGAGATAGGTGAAACAGCAGGCGTAGATGTTGTGATGATGGATACGGGAATCAAGGATGGCCGCTCCACATTTGAATTCCTGACCGAAGATGAACTCAGGCAGTTCGTTTCAAGTTCAAGAGACCACGGGCTCCAGGCAGCCCTTGCAGGCACGATCAAATTTGAAGATATCCCTGCATTAAAAAGAATTTCTCCGGATATTATCGGGGTCAGGGGTTGCGTGTGCGGCGGAGACCGCAAATCTTCAATAAGGAAAGAGCTTGTTGAAAAATTAAGATCCCTGATCAACAAGAATTAATGGAAATGGAAAATGATCATTGGGGCATCATCTTTTGCAGGAACACTTCCTGAATTGGAGCGCGAAGTTGAATCTGTAGAGCTGTATATACCAAAGCTTGGAGTTTATGAAGGAACAAAGTTAATAAAATCACGCATACGCAAACTAACAGATACGCTTTCGTCATACGATTTATCAACTTCTATCCATGCTCCTTATTTTAGCGATGCGCCAAATTACCCGCACGAACTCATTGTGGACACTGCAAGATTGAGTGATACAACAGAGAAGCTCATGAAAGAAAGTATCATGATCGCAGAAGCTCTCGGATCAGGGATTGTGGTTATTCATCCGGGAAGGATCAATGGAAATAAAAATAAAGACGAATCATTTGAAAACATGGTGTCAGGATTATCCCGTCTTTCGAAATTTGCCAAAGATGCGAATGTTATACTCGGACTTGAAAATAAGGAAGGAACTGACCCGGATAACCTGTGCATCAGCGCAACTGACCTGATAAAAGCTATCGAAGAGACAGGTTCACCCAATTTGAGGGCTACTTTTGATATAGGGCATGCCAACCTGACATGCAAGGGAAACCAGGTGAAACTTCGGGAATTTGCCAGGGAGTTAAAAAATTATGTAACGCATGTTCATGTCCACGATAACCAGGGTTTTTTTACAGAGAAATTCTGGGGCGATCTTCATGGTGCGCCTGGAAAAGGAGTTATTGATTTTTCTATTTTGAAAGAACTCAGGTTTAATGGTGTGTATAATCTTGAGGTGTTTTCTGTTGATGATGTAAGGGCGGGAAAGAAGATACTTTTAGGTTTGAATTATGAATAAGTCGTACAATATTTTAAATATTATGTGTGTTTTTAGGAAAACAATGGGCAGGAATTTTTTTAAATACCACCACTCCCCAACCTGCCCATTATACCACCATTTTTTTCAAATACACCAGGATAATGTCCGTTAAAAAATAGGATAGAGCAGGCAGTGGATAGGATGTGGGGAAAATATAAATGAATTATTTGCCTGCTCATACTAATAATAAGTATCATAACTAATATACTTATTTGCCGATAAAATGATTATAATGATGACAAAATAATCAATCAATTAACACTACTTCCACTTCTTCACCAGCATTTCGTCCTTCGATATTTTCCGGAATTATCACGAACCCATCAGCTTTAGAAACCGAACTTAAAATCCCTGCCCCGGCTGTTGCCAGTGGGATCGCAACGCCATTATCTATTTTTACACGGGCAAATGTTTTATACCCTGTCCTTCCGGCTATCTTTCCGGAAAGCACTGCCTTTACAGTTCTTTCAGGCTCATCCGGAATATGCCCGAGCCTTCGAAATGCGGCCTTTCCATAAAAAAAAAGCGCAACTATACCTGCAACAGGATATCCGGGCATGCATACAACAGGTTTACCATTGATAATCCCAAGAGCTGTAGGCTTTCCAGGACTGATCCCGACACCATGGGCAAGGAGTTTTCCAAGTGATCCGATAACTGCCGGAACAAAATCGCGTTTTCCCACTGAAGTCCCACCGCTTGTTAAAATCATATCTGCATCAAGGTTTGATATAATAGCTTCTTTTATTCTGTCAGGAGAATCGGTCACAATATCAAGCAGGCACGGGATACCACCCCATTTTCGTATATACATTGCAGACATCAATCCATTTGTTTCATAGATTTCTCCATCCGCCAGGTTTTTCTTACCCCTGGGCACAAGTTCCTCACCGGTCGGAATGATAACAACAAGGGGCCTTTTAAAAACTTTAATATTCCGGATACCAAGTGACGCAAGAACAGCGATATCACAGGGACGAAGCAAGCGTCCCCTGTTTAAGATAATTTCACCTTTTTGTACATCCTCCCCTATTGCCCCAACGTTCTTAAAAGGATGGATTTGTGCAAATATTTCAACCTTATCGCCGGACAATACCGTATCTTCAATCATAACGACTGCGTCCGAATTTTCCGGCATGGGTGAACCTGTATGCACCCTCATGCATGTGCCTTTCTCCATATTATTTGATAATCTGAGAATAACAGGTGAACCAGTGCCTGCTCCGAGCGTTTCAGATGCCATGACTGCAAATCCATCCATGGCTGCACGCCGGTAATGCGGCACATCTATGCTTGCAATTATATCTTCTGCAATTATCCTTCCATCACATTCTTCAATTGGCAAAGCCTCTATTTTTGAAATTGGTTGAAATGAATGGAGAAATAATTCTTTTGCTTTTTGTGCATTTATTCTTTCTTTAAACATCATCCACCCGACACAGGAGGGAAAATAGCTATTTCATCACCCGGTTGAAGCAACTTATCTATTCCATCTGACTCAAGAATATTTTCCCCATTCAGAAAAATATTAACATAAGGCTGTAATTTTCCATCAATAAATAAGATCTTATCCATTTCCGGGAACTTAATACAAATCACTTCAAGTATCTCCCGGATAGTATCTCCTTCAATTTCAAGCTCACTTGTTTTTGTGAATTCCCTGAAATTTGCAAAGAACCTGACGTTGATTTTTGGCATGCGCCATGAATGTTTTTCCAAAACCATAAATGCTATGAATAAGTTTAAGCTATCATGAAGTGGATGAGTAAAAAAAGCTTTCCTTATTATCTTTGTTTTTTTATCCTGGTAGCCCTTGCATTTTTCTTAAGATTTTACAGGCTTGATGAAAGGGTATTTCATCACGATGAGGCTGCTGTAGGTTATTTTACGTACAGGTTGTTCACCCAGCATAGCTATTCTTACGATCCCTCGTTCCATGGGCCTTTTATGTATTATGTGACAACAGAAATATTTAAAAGATTAGGGGATAGTGACTATTCCGCACGAATCCTGCCAGCAATTTTCGGATCTGCTATGCTGTTATTTTTGCTGCCATTAAAGGAATATATCGGAAAGACCGGATCGCTGATCTGTGCTTTCTTCCTTGCGCTCTCGCCATCGTTCCTGTATTATTCCCGTTTTTACAGGGAAGACATATTCATGTCTTTTTTTACACTATTATTATTTGTTTGCGCGATCAAATTTGTAGATAATTATTCTACTATAAATTATTATAATATCAATTATTCAAATGATAAAAATATAGTGACCAGGAATGCATATTTATTTGCAACTATATTAATAATATTAACACTGGCATTTATCTGGGTCATACCGGATTTATACATTCGGATGCTATCGTTATTAACCTTGAAAGGATTATATTTTTTTTCATTTGCATTGATCGGATTAGTTATAATTATTCTAAGTTTCGGCAGATATCCTTTACTGAGATTTATTTACATTATTGTCGGGGCACTGGCGCTTGCATCACTGGTTGCGCTTAAAGAAAATGCATACATCATAATGGCTCTGGTATTATTTTACCTGTTTCTTTTCGCCATAAGGGAAAAATGGTACATTGGTTTGATCGGGAAAATCAAAAATCTCGATAATAAATTTGTGATCCTGTCTACAGAAATTTTATTGTTTGTTATTATATTTATTGTCTTTTTCTCCTTATATTATACGGGAAATTTCCTTGACCTTCCGGGGATTAAAGATGCGTTCATGAAAGCGGTTATACACTGGTACGAGATGCATAAGATCGAACGTATGGGCGGCGTTTTCTTTTTTTACTTACCGATCATAGCTCTCTATGAGCTTCCAATACTCATATTTGGAATTTTAGGAATTGCACATTATAGCTGCTGCGATAATCAGAAAAGAAAGATATTAATGATTTCTCTTATATACTGGTTAATAGCCGGTATATTTTATCTCATATCAAAAACATATCCGGAATCAAGCAGGTTCCTTCCCATATCTTACCTCCCGGCTTCAATAATCGTTTTATTACCATTGCTGATATTTGCATTCTTAAGCGTATTGAAGTCAAAAAATCTTTTTGTTGCTTTCCTGACATATTGGGCACTGGCTAATTTCTTTGCATATTCTTATATCCAGGAAAAAGTACCCTGGCTTGTACTTAATCCCTTACTCCCTCTTGCATTAATTGCAGCGATCTACCTGAATGAAATTATTCCTGGACTGGATTTAAACTCCCTTAAAGGAATTATTATAGTCGCAATTATTATTTTAACATCATCCTTTTTCATATATTCAAGTATCGGATTGAACTTTAAACGTTATACAGATACCGCCGAACCTCTTATCCAGGCTGCCCAGCCGCCGCAGAAATTTGCATTACTCTTAAGTAAAATAGATGAAATTTCATCGCAGTATGATGGTAATTCTACAAAGATACAGCTTACTGACACGGATTTAGAAACCCAGTTCCTCTGGTACATGCGCCATTTCAATAACATCCAGTGGAAAACCAGTATCAATTCCACCCTTGATGCGCCGTTAATAATCGTTCATGATGGCGATGAGAAGCCAAATGAAGCTGATATTGTAAAGCGCAACCTTCGCACGGATTATGAGCGGCTTGACAGTGCAAAGATGTCATGGTACTGGTTTAAAGAGTCAGATATTACCATTGATTATTTGCTTTACAGGAAGATGGACCGCGAACCTTCAGAATACAGGGTAGTGCTGTTCTATAAACCTAAATACCAGGACAATTAATAATATATGGATATAAATTTGGAGGTAGTATGGTAAAAGTTCTCATTGTTGTGGATATGATAAATGATTTCGTCACAGGGAAACTTGGAAGTGACCGCGCCCGGAATATCATCCCGAATGTTGTTGCTCTTATAAAAAAAGCACATGAACTTGGAGTCCCGGTAATATTTCTACGGGATGCGCATAGTACGACAGATAAGGAGATGGGCATCTGGGGGGAACATGCCATGAAAGGAAGTAAGGGATCAGAACTTATCCCGGAGCTTCGGCCTGAAAAAAATGATATAGTGATAGAGAAAAAATGGTACAGCGCTTTTGTGGATACACAACTTCCCGAAATTTTAAAAAAAATGAGTGCAGACACCCTGGTCTTTATAGGTGTAAGCACAGATATCTGCGTGCAGAATAATGTTGCTCATGCATATTTTTCAGGGTATAAGACAGTAGTCGCGCGTGACTGCACTGCTACGATAGATGAAGAGTCTTATGAATACTCCCTGAAATATATGAAAAATATTTATGGTACGGAAATTACATCATCTGATAAGGTTTTATAATGGTTTTTATGATCTCCGGGGTCGATGAAGCAGGAAAAGGCCCGGTTCTTGGGCCTATGTGCGTAGCAGGAATACTGCTTGATAAAAGAAAAATAGGCGAGCTTTCAAGGATCGGAGTGAAGGATTCCAAACAACTGACCGCGAAAAAGCGGGAAGCACTGGCCGGGAAAATTAAGGAACTGGCTGAAAAATATTTTATCCTTGAAATTACCTCTTCCAGGATAGATGAGCTCAGGAAGATAATGACTATGAATGAAATAATGGTCGCCTCATTTACAAAAGTCCTTGAGGAATTAAGACCTGATCATGCTTTTGTAGATGCTGCGGATGTAATTGCGAAACGATTTGGTAAAAATATCAGGATGAAATATAAATATCCAGGGGAAATAATGATCACTTCAGAACATAAAGCAGATATTAAATACCCTATCGTATCGGCTGCTTCTATACTTGCAAAAGTCCGGAGGGACTTGCTTGTAAAACAAATCGAAAACGAACTGGGACTGGAAATAGGAAGCGGTTATCCTTCTGATGCAAAAACTATCAGGTTCCTTGAACAATGGGTGAATGACCATGATTCTCTCCCTTCTTTTGCTCGTAGTTCGTGGGAAACTTCGAAAAATATTTTATTTAAATTCAATAGAAACCAGAAAAGATTATTTGATTACAATTTATAAAAATCATGAAACAAGCCTTTTGATAAGCTTTCTTCCTTCTTCAGTCTTGAAAATTGGTAGATTCCAATCCTGTTTTATTCTTCTCCTTTTTGTTTTAACTTCCTTTTGTTTTAGTGGATTAAAACCGGTTTTTTCATGGGATTCCCTGTAAACCATTATGCCGCATCGCTGCCAGCGTGGTGTTTCTGCAAGATTGATCCCATGACTGAATACAAGCTCATGGACCTGGCTTGCCTTCATATTTTTCAGGCTCATTGCAGCTTCATTTTCGCTCATTCCGGATTTTAACAGCGTGTAATATCCGTAGGAACTCATATGATTTCTCCAGGTTTCAGCCTGCCTCCACAAGAGATATTTGTAAATGTCTTCTTTTCCAAGAATGACAATCCTTGAATCAAAGGAAACAGGTTTTTCAAGCTTCAACCGGATTGTAAGCGCAGAGGAAACAAATGCAGGGATAATGGAGTCAATTTTCTCGATCCTGTTATTATAGGGCATCTCATAGAAAAAGAAGGATATCTCATCTGAAAATGTAAAAGCAAAAAGTGGATTCAGGCCGCTTTCCTTAAAAAATAACTCTATTGAGTCCGCCATCGCATGGGCAAATCTTTCATCATAGGGTTTTAAAAGTCCCAGCAACCCAAGCGCGCGACGAAAACCCCTGCCATCGATCCTTACGGCAAAAGGAGGAAATACCCGGAGGTGGGAATATATTTCCCTCTCTTTCATTTCATTTTCTGAAAAATCATCATTCAAGATTTATTATTGTTCCTCATCATCCTGGGGGATATCATACTCTTCAGAAACCTCTTCGGGTTTCTTGAACTGGTCTTTGACATGCCTTATAAGAACAACATCCGCAACTGCTACAACCCACCTGAACGGGACGACTACGCCTTTGCTTCCCGAATCAAACATATTGGGATTTAATTTTGTGGCAGCAAGACCCGTTGCTTTTTTCTCGTTTACTTCAAGCACGACATCGTTTACTTTTCCAATATATACTCCTTTTTCGGTGTAAATATTTAATCCAAATAGTGTTGAAACCTCAGCCTGCATTATTTCACCTTACCTGAATATGAATGGTATCAATATAAACTTTATTGAAACTTTTTTGAGACTTTTATTATATTCTGGTTTGAAAAACCACAGAGAGCACAGAGTACACAGAGAAAAGCTGCAAAGCTCTGTGCTCTCTGGGTACTCTGTGGTCGATTATCCTTATCTGGATTCACTTAACCTTAATAAATTGAAAAGTATTCTTTTTTCGCAGAAGTTTAATATTCTTATGTGATGAATTAGGCTGTAATGTTAACAACTGATGATATTAAAATACTTATTAAGAAATACGCGCTGCAGAATGCTATTAAATATAGAATGATGCCGCAGTCAAAAATAGGAGAATATGATAAAACAACCATAGAGGATTTTGGTGAATTTTGGATTCTCCGAAAATACCTTGAAGGGCACGAGGAAGCAATAGATGAGAATGGAAGAACAGCGGTAGCAAACGGAATCGCTGGGAACGGTGCTCTGAGGTTTGATCGTTCATCAACCCTCGACGACTGTGAAAAATGGACTACAAATGAAAACAACATCTTTTATGCCAAAATCGATACCCTGATGAAGAATCTTGTAAAAGCTCGAAAGGAAGAAAAGGGGGCTGTTATGGGCAAGGTTATGGCTGTTGCTCCTGAACTTCGGTCTCAGGCTAAAGAAATAAATATTCTTATTGAGGAAGTGCTCAGAGAAAGAAATGAAATGCCTCAAGAAACATGGGAGCAGGAATTGAACCGGATCGCCCCTGAACTCATTGCAGAACTCAGGGAAAAGAAAGAGCCAGAAAAAGGCCTTCCGCCGCTTGATATTAAAGGACAGCTCGTAATGAGGTTCGCGCCAAACCCGAATGGTCCGCCTACCATAGGGAGTTCGCGCGGTATCGTTGTTAACTCGGAATACACGAAGAAATATAATGGCAAGTTCGTCATCCGTTTTGATGACACAGACCCTGCGACCAAGCGCCCCATGCTTGAAGCATATATCTGGTATCTTGACGACTGTGAATGGCTTGGCGCGCATCCTGATGAAGTTGTAATCGCCTCTGACAGGATCCCGAAGTATTATGAAGTGGCTGAACAGCTTATTAAGAAAGGCGGGGCATACGTTTGTTTCTGCGAGCAGGAAGAATTCAAGGCGCTAAAAGATGAAAAGAAAGCCTGCCTCCACAGGGGAAAGGATGCGGAAGAGAATCTTGCCCTATGGAAAAAAATGTTATCAGGTGAATTTAAAGAGCAGGAAGCTGTGCTTCGCATCAAGACAGATATCGCACATAAAGACCCGGCAATAAGGGACTGGGTAGCCTTTCGTATCGTTAAGACGCCGCACCCAAGACCCGAAGTTGCGGATAAATACAATGCCTGGCCGCTTCTTGATTTTGAGGGCGCCGTGGAAGACCACCTCCTGGGCACGACTCTTATTATCCGGGGCAAAGACCTCACTGACAGTGAGACGCGCCAGCGATATGTTTATAAATACATGGGCTGGAAATATCCCGAAACCATGCACTGGGGACGCGTGCAGATACACGAGTTCGGGAAATTAAGCACAAGCGGGTTAAAGAAAGCGATAGCTGACGGAACATACACGGGATGGGATGACCCGCGCGTGCCCACGATAAGGGCATTGAGGCGGCGCGGCCTACGACCGGAAGCTCTCAGGAAATTCATGATAGAACTTGGTCTTGGGGAAACAGATATCAGTCTCAGCCTTGATACGCTCTATGCCGAGAACAGGAAGATCGTTGACCCGATAGCGAACAGGTATTTTTTTGTATGGGATCCTGTTGAACTTGAAATTGAGGGCGCAGAACCAAAAATTGCAAATGCGCCTCTTCATCCTTCACGGGGCGGGATAAGAGAGATCCCCGCGGGAACAAAAGTGCTGATCTGCCAGAGCGATGTGGAAAACCTGAAAGAAGGTGAGAAGCTGCGATTGAAAGACCTGTATAATATCCAGATCACAGGATTATCACCGCTATCAGCCAGATTCATCGGCACTGATATGGATTTAGTGAAGAAGGAGAAAGCGCGCATAATCCACTGGGCTCCCCTTGATGGCCTGAAGGTGAGAGTTCTTTCACCTGATGGTGAATATTCGGGAGTTGGCGAGCGCGGGATCGAGAAAGAGCTTGATAAGGTGGTGCAGTTTGAGAGGTTCGGGTTTGTGAGGATCGATAGCGTTAGCAGGGATGAGGTAGTGGCGTATTATACGCATAAGTGAAAAAGTGCATACTTATAGTTTAGCGTCCATTAATATCCCATGGATTGCCATGCGCTCACCTTGGCACATATACAATAATTGACCGTCGGGATTGGAAAAAGTATTTCTCATATACTATGAATCAAACTCATTCCTATATAAATCAATTTTAAAATGTTTCGCCTCTGTAGCATTAATTTCTTGTAATCGAACTTGAATTTCTACCATTGTACTTAAAATCTTTAAATGCTCAACTATTCCAAGAATATTATCTTTTCCATTATTTCTTACTATTATACAGCTGCCTTTCTTCATATCCTGTGGTTTTATAATGTCACTATTTTAAGATTATCCGCCTTGAAATGAATAATATCTGCTGCTGTTAATTGTATAAAATTTCATATGCTTGTGAAAATCAGCGAGTTTGGATTCTGGTTTCATACAACTATAAACTCCTTATGAAATGAGCATAACATTTCACAGATAAGATTAAAGTCATCCAAATAGTTTACAGATAAAAAGAGGAGAAAGTGATTGACGATTGTAGAGTTCGACCAGAGGAATGCATATGCGAAATAGGGCTTCGCAAAAGGAGTTTTTATTATGGATAAGGGAGCACATTTTTACAGGTGCGATTTTCAAGTTCATAGTCCGAGAGATAGAAATTGGACTGGAAAACAAATTGGCGTTAATCCAGATGCACTTGAAACATTAACCGCTGAATCGAAAAAGCAAATAACTGATGACAGAATTCAGTTTGCGAAAGAGTATTTGCTTAAAGCCAGAAATGCCGGACTCAATGCAATTGCTATAACTGACCATCACGATGTAGTTTCAACAAAGCTTATTAGAGAGGTTGCAGAAGAAGAAAACCGAGCATTTATTGCTGATTCTCAATTTGAAAAGATAATAACCATATTTCCAGGTATTGAATTAACTCTTGCAAATCCTGCAAGTCAATGTTTATTAATTTTTGATGCTGGTTTTAGTGACGCCAATCTTGATTATGTTATTAATTTTTTGGGGATTACACCGACAAATGAATTTGAAAAGTCCACAGTAGAAACCGAAAGAATCTCACAAGCGATTATTAACGACTTAGTGCATCTCCATAAAAAATTAGATGAACTTGCTTATTGTCGTGGACACTATATTATTTTACCTCATGTCGGAAAAGATGGGCAGGATTCAATTTTGCGACGAGGTTTTCAAGAACATTATAGAAAAATGCCTTGCGTTGGTGGCTATGTTGACAAAGCTATTTCAACTGAATCGGGTTATCAAAACAAAATCAATGGTGGTGATGTTCATTATGGAAACAAATCCATTGCTGTTATTTCAACATCTGATAATCGTTTTGAAGATGGCAGAGAATTCGGACAACATTCAACATGGATTAAGTGGGCAGAACCAACAGCAGAAGCAATACGACAAGCTTGTTTGGCGAAAGAATCCAGAATTTCACAGACTGAACCTGAATTACCTCAAATTTATATTAAATCAATTGATGTTACAACTTCCAAATTTTTAGGAACATTCAATATAGATTTCAACAAACAATATACTGCTCTAATAGGCGGAAGAGGAACCGGAAAATCAACAATACTGGAATATTTGAGATGGGGATTATGTGACCAAACAATTCAGAATGCTGATTATGATGAGCTAACTGTTATTGAAAAAAGAAGGAATGCATTAATTCAAAAAACTTTGGTTGATGTAAATGGAGAAGTAAGAATAACAATGGAGAAGAATGGAATTCTTCACGTTGTAAAGCGCAATTCTGGACGAGAAATACTTTTGAAAATCGGAGAAGATGAATTTCAGCAGGTGAAAGAAGAAGATATTCGTAAGTTACTTCCAATTCAATCATATAGTCAAAAGCAGCTAAGTGATGTTGGTGTAAAGACAGAGGAATTGAAACGATTTATTGAACAACCTATTCTTAGCCAATTAGATACATTGAAATATCAACTTAGTGAAACTGGAACAAAACTTAAAAGTTCATATAATCAGTTGATAAGAAAAAAAGAAATTGAACAGGAGATTAAAAACTTCAATCTTCAATTCCAGTCATTAAATACACAAGTTGACAATATCCGAAAATCTCTAAAAGGAATTTCAGATGCTGACAAAGAGACCATTAATAAGAAATCAAAATATGAAATAGAACAAATCATAATAAACAATTCTATAAAAGAATTAAGTGTAGTTGAAAATAAAGCAGATGAGCTTCTTAAACTTCTTGAATTATATCCTGAACCATTAAGAAAAGTTGACGAAATTGAAAACAAACAATTAATTCAAAATATTTCGGCAGAAGTTGAAGCAAAATTTGTTGAGATAAATACAGCAGCAAAAACATTAAAAAATATTTTTAGTGCTGAATATTTGAATAAACTCAATGCAATGTTGGATGAATGGAGATTGAAAAAAGAATCTTTTGAGGCTGCTTATGATATTGCAAAAAGCAAGTCTCAATCAAGCAAACAACAGCTCCATGAAATTCAGCAAATTGAAAAGGAAATAAGTGGAATTAATAAAGAAGTTTCGGACAAAAAATCACTTATTAAAGAAATTGGAAATTTTGAAAATGATTTTAATATTCAAAGGCAAAATTGGGTAAAATTTCATACAGATAAGGTTTCGTTATTAAATGAACAAGCAAAACAGTTTACACAATTATCAAATAATTTGATAAAAGCCGAAGTAACAAAGAGCATTAATTTCCAACCTTTCAAAACGCAACTGAAAAATATTTTTGAAGGAACAAGAATTAGAGAAGAAAAAATTGATGCAATAATTGAGCATATCAAACAATCAAAAGAACCAATTAAAGAATACATTTCAGTTTTAGAGGAATTTAGATTGTTAGTCGAACTAAAAGTTTCAGATGATAAAACATTGAAAATTCCTGAAACTCCAATTCTGACATCTTGTAAATTTACCGAAGAACAGAAATCAAAAATATGTAGTAAAATTTCAACAGATGATTGGTTGAGGTTATCTACAAATGAGTTAGAATTTAATCCTGAATTTTATTACAAAAACAATAATAAACTTGATGATGTTATTCCATTTGCGGCAGCATCGGCAGGCCAACAAGCAACAGCACTTTTGACAGTTTTATTAAATCAGTCAGGAATTCCGCTTCTTATTGACCAGCCTGAAGATGATATTGACAACAGAGCAATTGACCAAATAATAAAAAACATTTGGGATGCAAAAAAGAAAAGGCAATTAGTGTTTACAAGTCATAATGCAAATCTTGTTGTTAATGGAGATGCTGAATTAGTAATTTGCTGTGATTACAAAGATTCAACAAGTCAAACAAGAGGAATATTAAAAGAAGAAGGTGCAATTGATAAAAAAGCAGTTAGAAATGAAATCACTTCCGTAATGGAAGGAGGAGAGAAAGCATTCCGACTGAGAAAGGACAAATACGGATTTTAGAAGCCGCATCCGTAAATCCTGTGGTCCGGCGAAAAGAGGACAAGATTAAGAAAAAGAAACATGAAGAGGGTACATATTTCTTAGAGCTTGTCTGAATATTTGATCATTGCTTGGAAACCTGAATTTGTGACAGCCGCCTGTTAGATACCATCAAACACTAAATTGCCTAAACTTTCTATAAGCTTTACGCAGCAATCTTATAAAATTTGCCAAGAACCGCTCTTTCCTTTCCATTCTCCGTATAAAAATATTTTCTTCGGAAATAAATAACTCTTTCAGATGGCGTATATCCGTTTTTGGTGAAAAAAACACATACAGGAAGATACCGAAGAATATTAACGCCGAACCAACAACCTTATCGAATATGGATGTGGAATAAAGAAGATATAGACATACCCCGATACCGATCCAGGGTAAAATATTTTGCCCATATAAACCTTTTTCTGTACGTTTTTTTAGTATGATCAGGGCAAGACAGGTTAGCAGGTACGAGAATGCAAGATTAAAAACAGAAAACGAGATCAATCCGTGTAATCCGGAAAAAATGGACAATGTAAATGCAATAATCCCATGGATCAATAATGCCATATATGGTGTGCCGAAGCTTGTGTGGATTTTAGAAAATATCCCGGGAAATAAGCCATCAATAGACATTGCATATGATAATCGTGCGGTGGTGAGGATATTTGCTTCATCAGACCCAGATACTGATAATAAAGCCCCTGTAGCCATAATTAAAGCTCCAACCGCGCCAAAAATTACTGATGCGACATCAACCAGGGGAGTTGAAGTCGCTGCTAAAGCAGACCATTTGATTGCCCCATAAATGACAAAATTAGTAAATAGGTAAAATGCCGTGACAATCATCATTCCGGTTGCTATCGCTTTTGGTATCGTCCTTTTTGGGTCCTTAACTTCACTTGCAGGCAGCGTACCCAGTTCAAATCCGGCGTATGCCCAGAATACCAGCACCAGGGCAGCCCCGAAATTATCCAAACCAAGCGGGGCTAACGGTGTATAATTTGTAACAAGGATTTTTGGGTTAAATATGAAAAAGAAAATCCCCCCGAAGACCAATAAAATTAGCGGGATTAGCTTAACAACTGTCAAAACGTCATTGACTTTTCCTGCAGCTTTAACTCCAATTATATTTATAAAAGTTAAAACAAACACGAACAGTCCTTTTACGAGAATTTGCTGGACAGGATCCAGGGGAAGAAAATATTGCAGGTATTGTACAAACGCTATGGCAAAAACCGGTAATGCAAGGATTTCTGCAATCCACATGCTCCAGCCTGTAAGGAAACCAAAAAAATCATCAAAAGCATAAGAAACAAAAGCAAAAGGTCCTCCCACCTTCGGAACATAATAACTACAGTAAGCAAAAACCAGTGCTATTATTGTGGCCATTATACCTGCGATAATCCAGACGATTATTGAAAAAGGCCCGATCATCCCGGCCGTCAATGCAGATGCTATATAAATATCAGCCCCAACAATCGAACCGATAATAATATTAGTTAAATCGAAGAAAGTCAAATCTTCCCTGAACCTGTCTTTAGCATGACCAGTATTCTTATTCGAGCCCATGACCTTGCCACCTGTTTTATGATGAATACTATGTAATAAGAAGTATTAATTATATCACAATTGAATAAACCTAAGCTGAAGGGATAACATTGTCATTTAAACTCACATCAGTATTTGAACCAAAAGGCGACCAGGTAAAAGCCATAGAGAAACTGATCCTGGGTCTTAATCAGGGTATGAAGCACCAGACACTTCTTGGTGTGACAGGTTCGGGGAAAACCTTCACTGTCGCCAACGTTATCCGGAATATCCAGCGTCCGACTCTTGTCATTTCACATAACAAGACCCTTGCAGCACAGCTTTATTCCGAATTCAAAGCCTTTTTTCCCGAAAATGCAGTTGAGTACTTTGTAAGCTATTATGATTACTACCAGCCTGAAGCCTATATCCCCCAGACTGATACCTATATTGAAAAAGACGCTTCCATAAACGAGGAGATCAACAGGATGCGCCTTTCAGCAACCCGGTCGCTGTTCGAGCGGAAGGATGTTATTGTTGTAGCAAGCGTTTCCTGCATTTATGGCATCGGGTCGCCGCAGGAATGGCGTGATATGTCCATTCTCCTTAAAAAAGGAGATGAAGCGCCGCGAAAGGTAATACTTTCAAGGCTTGTGGACATGCAATATGAACGAAATGACCTTGATTTCAGCACTGGAAAATTCCGGGCGCGCGGTGATACGATCGAAGTATTTCCGTCTTATGCATCAACCGGTGTCAGGATCGAATTGTTCGGTGATGAGATAGAACGCATCTCGGAATTTGACCCGCTGACAGGAAAAATTATCATGGAAAAAGACGCCCTTGTCATCTATCCTGCCAAGCATTTCGTTATGCCTCAGGAAAAGATCGACGTTGCTATCGAATCAATAGAGGAAGAACTTAAAGGAAGATTACAGGAACTAAAGCGAACTGGAAAAATACTGGAAGCAGCGCGTCTTGAGCAGAGAACGAAATTCGATATCGAGATGATGCATGAGATCGGGTACTGCCAGGGAATAGAAAATTACAGCCGCCACATGGATGGCCGAAGAGAGGGTGAGCCTGCGTACACGCTTATGGATTATTTCCCGAAAGATTTTTTGATAGTGATCGATGAATCGCATGTTACCATCCCGCAAATACGCGGTATGCAGGCGGGGGATCATGCGCGAAAAGAATCTCTGGTGAATTACGGTTTCAGGCTGCCGTCAGCATACGATAACCGCCCGCTCACATTCGATGAATTCAGTGAAAGGGTGAACCAGGCGCTGTATGTTTCGGCAACGCCTGCTGATTATGAGATTGCAATGAGCGCACAGGTCGTGGAGCAGATCATCCGCCCCACGGGGCTTGTTGATCCTGAGATCATTGTTAAACCCATAACAGGACAGATCGATGACCTGATCGGGGAGATCCGCGCAAAGACTGCAAAAAAATTCAGGATTCTTGTTACAACTCTTACAAAAAGAATGGCAGAAGACCTTACAGAATATCTTCTCGGAGTCGGGATAAAAGCACGATACATGCATTCTGAGATAGAGACGCTTGAGAGAATCGAGATAATCAGAGGGCTGCGCCTTGGTGAGTTCGATGTGCTTGTGGGGATCAACCTGCTTCGTGAAGGGCTTGACCTGCCTGAAGTCGCGCTTGTTGCTGTCCTTGATGCTGACAAGGAAGGTTTTTTGCGTTCTGGCCGATCACTTTTGCAGACAATAGGCAGGACTTCAAGAAATGTTGAGGGGAAAGTGGTGATGTATGCAGACACAATGACTGGTTCGATGCAAAGAGCGATAGATGAGACAAACAGAAGGCGGACGATGCAGATTGAATATAATAAGGAGCATAACATTACGCCGCAGACCATACAGAAGTCTGTTGAGCCGCGCGCGGTAACCGAAGAGGCGCCGCCCAGAGAGGAGATTTTCAATTATATTGTGGAGCTTGAAGCTGAGATGCATCGGGCTGCCAAGAGCCAGGAGTTTGAGAAGGCAGCTAAGATAAGGGACAGGATAGCGAAGCTGAGGAAGGAAATGTGAGTTTGTATCGGTTCTCTTAGTATAGTTTTTGTTATTTTTTATTACAAAAATTTAAATAGTATGCTCTTTAAATTATGCTTTGATGGTAAAATCGTCTCTAAAGAAGGTTTTTATTAAGAATTTCAAAAGTCTTCATGATTGTGAAATCGATATTGGAAAGATGAATGTAGTTGTGGGGGCTAATGCTTCGGGGAAATCAAATTTAATTGAAGCATTCAGGTTATTGAAAAAGATTTATGCAGATAAAGAGAGTTTCCCATTTTTAGAATGGTGGGGTTATGACAATGTCGTATGGCAGAGAAAGGAAGAATTGCCCATAATTATTGGGCTGCTTTTTGATATTGAAGGTTATGATGTCTATTTTGAGACAAGTTTTACTGGAGTTGGGCAGAAATTCCAGATTTTGCGAGAAGTTTTAGATATTAAAGGATATGTGAAGTTTGAAAAAGAAGGCGAATGGCTATTGATCATTCATGATACTGATTTTATAGAAACTATTATTAGAAACTTAAATGGATATAAATCAATGCATGGAGGATTCTACGGAGCTAAAAAGACACTAAAAAAGGAGAAGAATCAATTAATAAAAGAGAAAAAAATTCGGGTTGATATAGAACAGAGGCTTTTCGATTCAATCAGAAATATGTCATGGGAGGGGCGTAGGCTTACCGAAAAAAAAACATTGAACCTGTATATGATATCCCACATTGTTGCTCCGAGACGTTTCGGAAAAGATGAAAAATCTGAGTCAATTACAACATTATGTCCGGTTATCTATGACAAAGAAGATGGTTATCATTTAGAAGGTCCACTTTTTTCGTATGCATCAACAACAATACTTTCAACTTTAAGCAAACAATTGATTTTATATCCGCTCAATATTCGGCTAATGAAAGTTCCTCAACCTTTTAGAAGAGAAGAAATTCCCAAAGAAGATGGAAGCAATATTGCAAGTGTATATCACACCATTTATCTCAAAGAAGGAAAAATTCCTGAAGAGATATACAATCCTTTTTCAATGATTTTTCCAAAAATAGATGTGCGTCCACATATTACTGATGACGGTAGGGTCATGATAAAATTCTTTGAAGATGGTTTTGAACTTTTACCACCCAACACCTCCGATGGATTTTATAAGCTATTAGCGCTGCTGATAGCTATTTACTTAAAACCACCTTTGCTTATAGTCGATGAAATTGAGAATTCCCTGCATCCTTCAACATTAGAACTCATTTTGGATACAATAAAAATAGGCGATACACAGGCAATAATAACCACCCATTCGCCTGTTGTAGTTGATATGACAGAGCTAAATAATATTATTCTTGTCGAAATAGAACAAGGAGAATCAAAATTTAAACGTATAAAAGACCCTGATAAAATAAGGGAGTTCTTAATAGAAAAGGGTATAACGTTCAGCGAGGGCTGGATTTACGGAGATCTATTAAAGACCGAACAGTAGCATGAACATTAAAATAATCTCCGAAGACGATTATGGCGGGGCATTTTTAAAGAACGTAATTGTTCTGCTTAAAAATAAGAATCTGGTAGGAAATGTAACCGTAAAAACCACAAAACCCATGCGTCCCTTATGTAATTTAAAGCTTGACAGGATTTTGAAGGCATTCGATAATTCCTGTGACAAGATAATCATCATACTGGATTCTGATGAACCAAAAAATTATGACTACAGATATGCAAATGTAGAACGCCATGTGCCTCATAGCTTGAAAACTCCAGTCAAAATCATTCTTGCAGAGTATGAAATTGAAGAATGGATATGCATCAGCAAAAATTTGAAATGGCCGCATTCAAAGCCTTCTGAAGTGCTGAAAAATAATTCTGGTTATGAAAAATGGAATCTTCCAAAGTATGCCACTGAATTGGATTTTAAGGTACTTACAAATAACTGCAAATCCTTTAATGCTTTTCTGGCGGCTTTGATCCA
Source organism: Candidatus Methanoperedens sp. (assembly GCA_012026795.1). Taxonomy (NCBI): domain Archaea; kingdom Methanobacteriati; phylum Methanobacteriota; class Methanomicrobia; order Methanosarcinales; family Candidatus Methanoperedentaceae; genus Candidatus Methanoperedens; species Candidatus Methanoperedens sp. The sequence continues at coordinate 44,021 of VEPM01000017.1, read as the reverse complement.
GAAGTAAAATCCATGCCTTATTATGGATGCGAACAGAACTTATCTGTCATATCCTTATCCGGAATCGCCTCTACTTTCTTAATTGCAGGAATCTTTTCTTTCAATGCCGCTTCCAGAGTTCCAAAACGATAATATTTCAGAAGAGCATAAATTAATATTAATGGTTTACGTTACAGGTTTTAGATGTTTCAGGTGTGGAAGGCTGCATAAACCCTATGAAATAGAGCGGTTGCCAATTCCGCGGTGTGAGTGCGGCTCGGCTGTGGATGCTGAATATGATTACAAATCCATAAAAAAAGTAATTCTTCGTGATGAATTCATGCGTACTCCCCCGAACCACTGGAAATACTGGGCTTTCATGCCTGTAAAAGACCTTTCAAAGTGCATTTCAATGGGTGAAGGAGGAACACCTCTTCTTGAAAATAAGAGACTCTCAAAAAAAGGACGCTTGCTCATAAAATACGAAGCTGCAAACCCCACAGGCTCTTTTAAAGATCGGGGTTCCTCTCTTGAAATAACAAAAACACTTGAGTTCAAGAAGAAAAAAGTAGCGCTTGCATCCACTGGCAACATGGGTGCTTCCATGGCTGCGTATGCGGCTTTTGCTGGCCTCGAATGCAAAGTGTTCATTCCCGATATCGTGGGAAAAGAAAAGATCATGCAGATAAAAGCATATGGTGCAGAAACGATACCTGTTGCCGGGGATTATTCTGTGGCCATGAGGCGTGCCGAAGAATTTGTGATGTCAAACAGCGATTCATTCCTGACAGGAGATTATCCATGGCGCAGCGAAGGCACAAAGACAGTAGGGTTTGAAATAGCAGATCAGTTGTACTGGCATGTTCCCGATTATATTGTAGTGCCGGTTGGTAACGGAACACTGATATGGAGCATTTATGAAGCCTTCCGCGAGCTTGCTCTTGTTGGAATAACCGATAAAATACCGGGGATAATAGGCGTACAGGTTGAAAATTGTGCGCCAGTGGCCGATGCCTGGGAAAAGAACTTAAAAGAAATAATCCCTGTAAAAAATCCCAAAACAATAGCAACAGCCATTGCATGCGGGGATCCGATAGATGGCCTGGCAGCCCTTCGGGCGATAAGGGATTCAGGAGGCTTTGCCATAAAAATTACGGACGATGAGGCGCTATCTGCACGTAATTTGCTTTCCTGTAACGGGATTTTTGTTGAACCCAGCGGCGCTGTTGCATATGCCGGATATATAAAGAATAAGCTGGAAGGCACAGTTGTTTGTATTGCTACGGGACATGGATTAAAGGATATGTATGGGCTGGGATGATGATGGAAGAACCTGGCAAAAGAAATTCTCCAAATCATTGACGTAATATTATCGCAAACTTTTTATTGTAGGGAATCATCACATCATCACAAGATACAGAATAAAAAACGGGTACATAGTTCTGGCATTAAGAGATAGGATATTGAATCATAAATAACGGTGAAAAGGAAAAATGTCTTCAAAAGATAAAAACCCAAATTCTTACGTGTATAGTTTTAGATTTGCTTGTTTAATAATAATTGTCTTTATTTTCTTGATTGCTCCTGCCGGAGCAGCAAATTTAGAGGCCTTTAATAATTCGTGTGTAAATTGTCATAAGAGTTTATCACCTTTTACAGATGAGCAAATAAGGTTCAATGATATCAGATCTAATCATACTGACAGAAATATATCCTGCTCGCTTGAATGCCATGAAGATATAATAAGGAAAAAAGCTTCAGATAATTTCCAGCAGTGGTCTGATTCGGGTCATTCAAGTTATTTTGTGACCTGTGATGCGTGCCATGGAGGCAATCCTGATGTAAATACTGAAGCAGGAGCTCATTCCTCCATGAGGAACATTACTAATCCGGAAAGTCCGATTTATTATAAAAATATTCCTGAAACATGTGGAAAATGCCATTCAACAGAATTAGAGCATTTTAAAAATACAATGCACTATCAAAGATTAAGCGCGGAAAAACGTGCTCCATCTTGTGTTAATTGCCATCAGCCTCATAGCTTTAAAGTATTAAAGGCATCTGAAATCACTTCTCTTTGCAGTGTTTGCCATAATCAAAAAGACCAGATTGCATCAGCGGATGTTCCCAGGGATGCAAAATCTGCGCTTGAAAAAGCAGATGAATTAAAAGAAGATATTCGTCTGGCAGAAAATTCCATATCCGAAGCAAAGGCAAAAGGAAAAGATATAACATCTGCTCGAAATGATCTTGATAAAGCAAAGTCTGTGTTAAATGAGGTTCCATCATTATGGCATAGTTTTGATCTTAAAGATTTCGACAACCAAATCCAAATCGGGATCGATTCGGCCAACAGAGCGCAAGGTAAAATAAGTGAAGCTGAACAAACAGTACCTTCTGTTCCTGGAATAGGAATAGTACTTGTTATGGGAATATTCACAATATTGTATCTTATTAGAAAGTGGAAACGGTAAAGGGAGACCTAAAATGGATAAAATATCACTTACAGATGTTATTAAGCACAGGATTTCAAAATATAAAATTCCTATTATTATTGTATTGATCGTTTTTCTTTCAGTTACATTGGTAATTTCAGTAAAGATGCTGGAGATCACTGAAAATCCCGCATTTTGCGGTAAGAATTGCCATATAATGAGACCATATTACGATTCATGGAGAACCTCATCCCACACTACAGTAAAATGTGTGGAATGTCATTATGAACCGGGTATAATAGGCCATGTAAAAGGTAAAATAAACGGGCTGATGCAATTCTACAGCTATGAGACCACGGTGGAAGAATACAAAGATAATTTATACGCTAAAGTCATGGATAAAAACTGCCTCATATGTCATGAAGATCGTATTTTTTCAACCGAAGTTCCATTCACAGGAGTTAATTTCAGTCATAAGAACCATTTGCTAAAACCAAATAGAGGTATACAATTAACCTGCACAAGTTGCCATTCCATGCTCGTTATCGGAATGAAAGAACATCAGTCGGTATCAGATCCATCATGTGCCCAATGTCATCCAAACATGGAACAGAAAGATAAAGGGCACATAGTGGTAACAACATCTACATGTTTTACCTGCCACTTCAGAGATGTTCCAGGCAATACTTCGGTATCCGGCTGTCCATCATGCCACGGCCCTCCAAAAGGTACTCCCAGGAATTACACAAACTTTGATCATACAAGCCATTTGAGTCGTGGAGCTGATTGCCTGACATGCCATACTGATATATCAAAGAGCGCAAATGACATTGTTTCCAAGGATAAATGCAATTCGTGCCATTATAGTTCAGAAAGGATAGAAAAATATGATGATTTTAATTTTGTACATAAGAATCATGTAACAAATAATAAGATCGCCTGTTATAACTGTCATTCGGATGTGCAGCATGCACCCAAGATAAAGGAAAATCTATGTGCCAACTGTCATAAGAGCGAACATCCAGCCAATTGGTTGAGTACTCATAAGTCACAGGTATTAATAGGTAAAGTTTGCAGTGATTGCCACCAACCAAAATTCTGTTCGGATTGCCATGCCACAGGAAAAGCTGCCAAAATGGCAAAATAGTTAGAGTCATATTATAGAAAAATAATGCTATAGTATGATTTCTTATTTTTTTTTATCAGTAACCTGGGATTAACAAATATAACTCGCACTTCCCCTGTCAAAACCATCCACAAGCTCCATTTTCGTATCATCAGGCTGCCATGTTGCGCCCGGATAAACAAGATTATGGAAGAAGTGCGCCGTGTTTGCAGCGATCCTGGTTGCAAGATGTTCTTCGCCGAATACCTCTTTTGTGATCTTATGCGCCATCTGTCTTACGCCGCTTTCGTCCATATAGCCCAGCGTGTGCAGGTATTCATGGAGAAGAACATGGAAAGCATAAGGTTTGTAAAGTTCAAGCCTTGTCTCTTTTATTCTCTCAAGAGGGATCTTATTCATCACAATGACATTTGAACCGACCGGATAGAATGCACCGAAAAATCCCTCCGGATGGTTTCCGAGGTTGGCAAGTCCCAGCATCAGGCCTCCACGGCTTTTTCTCTGGCATTCCCAGACTGCAGCTTTCACCACTTCAAATATGTCTGGCAGGCTCTTTGTGTTTTCAAGACGGGTATTGAAGTCTTTCTTTGGTTTGAAATTTTCTAAGGTCATTTTTATTATTTTTCCTGTTTGGAATCATTCGTCTGACTACGAACAATGCTATAATGAAGGTGGAGGTTAAATAGTTTATGGTCGCGCATTTTCCCACCTGGGGTTGAGGCGCTCGCCCCGGTTGGGAAAGGAAGGAAGGTAGGGCAAGGCTTCTGAATTGGTTCATCCCAGATCTTTCTTTAAATCAAGTTAATGATTTCGAACATGAGCATAATGATTAATATAATCAGTATAATATTATAACGAAAGTTTTATATACTTTCATCGGATGGATAAGGTTAATATTGGTGGTCATGCTCGAAAGAGCGGACTGTAAATCAAGGTAGGTATGGAAAATGGTATCTGGTAATTATGTGTGGAGAGGACATATCCTCTTGATAGCGATTGGAACGATTGCTCTTGAATTGTTGATAGAGAGCAGGGGGCGGTGCCTGTTGTGGATAGTGGCGGCGAGGGAGTGATAGTATGACGTTTTTAAGAAATAGTAACATACTTTTATTATTTATTCTCACGATTGTTCTTGTTTATCCGTCCGCAGCCCAGGAATCCCATATCTTTCCAAATTCATCGGACTTTCCAACAAGGTTAAAGAACATTAGCCATATAGAAAGTCTTAGAGATACGATAACATTTAGACCCCTACCCAATATCACAATGGGAGATATTCATCCTGGTCGATTGAATAACCTTAACAATAATAAAAATATATATTTATTTAGCTGGGATGATATTCCAGGAAACGATACTGTCAGACTAATAACACTTTTGAGGAGTATATTTCATATCGAGTGGATTAAAACAGCAACAATTGGAAAGACCGATGGTGGCATGACCATAAAAGTATCTACTGGAAATAATTCTCTTTTGCTAAAACTTAACGATGACAAAACCAGGGTATATCTAACGATCAATAACGTTAGAACCGATGAATTCATTGTGAAGACGAACAATAACAAACTCAACATTTACAAAAATTTTACCGGAAAATTGGCACAAACTGGTCTTTTCTCAAGAAATAATAACCAATCAGGGCGAATTATAGGTAATGCGTATTTTGTCCCAGAGCCACAAATGCCATCAGTACTTAATATTTCTTCAAAAAAGGGCGCAGTCCAGACCCAACCTTTGGGCTCTTTGAAACCAAGGGCTAATTATAATAATATTTTAAAATCAAATAAATCAAGAAGTAGGTTTGATGTCACTTCATTAAAATCTAAACATAAACCTGGGGAATTACTCGTTAAATATACTACGAAATTACAAAAAAAAGATTTTGAAACTTTCTATAAATCGCAAAATATTACTTTCATAAAAGATTATCCTAGTATCAGATATAATCTTATTCAAGTTGATGAATCAAAACTTGAAAAAACTATGGAAAGTCTCTCCCTCTCCGATAAATTCGAGGATGCAGAGCCAAATTACATAGTAAAGGCATTAAAAACTCCAAACGATTTGCGTTTTAATGAACTATGGGCTATGAATAATACAGGCCAGACCGGAGGCACACCTGATGCAGACATAGATGCACCGCAAGCATGGGATATTTCCACGGGAAATAAAGAAGTGATCGTTGCAGTAATTGATACCGGTGTTGATTATACACACGAAGACCTTGCAGCTAATATGTGGACCAATATAGGAGAAATACCAGATAATGGAATAGACGATGATAATAACGGTTTTGCAGATGATTATTATGGCTGGGACTTTGCGTATGACGACAATGACCCCATGGATGGGAATTCTCATGGAACCCATGTCTCTGGAACAATTGGGGGAGTTGGCAATAACGGCAAAGGTGTTGCAGGTGTCTTATGGAATACTAATATTATGGCCGTGAAATTTTTGGGTGATGATGGTTATGGTTGGACTTCAGATGCGATTGACGCAATAAACTATGCAACTATGATGGGTGTTGATATAATGAGCAACAGCTGGGGAGGAGGAGAATACTCATCAGCATTAGAAGCGGCTATTCAAGCTGCTGATAATGCCGGGATTCTTTTTGTGGCAGCCTCGGGAAATTGGGCAGAAAATACAGATCAATATCCAAATTATCCTTCTGGCTATGATGTCCCGAATGTCATATCAATAGCTGCAACAGATAAGAATGATAATCTGGCCTCTTTTTCGAATTATGGACCTCTGACCATCGATATCGGGGCGCCAGGTGTTGATATTCTCAGTTCAGTCCCTGGTAATTCATATTCTTCATATAGCGGAACTTCGATGGCCGCACCTCATGTCTCAGGAGCATCTGCATTATTAAAAGCATTAAACCCATCGCTTACCCATCTTGAAATCAAGAATATCTTAATGAATAGTGTTGATCCTCTCCCCTCTTTGAATGGAAAGACTGTGACAGGGGGACGTTTGAATATTCAAAAAGCTATCACTTACCGCACAGTTTGCCCCACTGGCTGTGATTATACGACTATCCAGGCAGCTGTCGATGGAGCAAATCCGGGAAGCCTAATTTCAGTGAAAAACGGAACCTACTATGAGAATGTACAAATTAATAAGCAATTGACCCTGCGTGGATTTGGAAGTCCTGTTGTGGATGCAAGGGGTAGCGGAAGTGCTTTCACGCTTTCTGAAGATGGAATTATTCTTGAAGGATTTACTGCAACACGGGGAGCCTTTTATCCGGAGGCAGGGATCAAAATAATTTCAAATAACAACACGTTGAGAGGTAATAATGTATCGTCTAACGCCTTAGGCATGGTTCTGGTCTCTTCCAAGAACAATGTAATCTACGACAACATTTTCAACAATACTGAAAATGTTAAAATCATTAATCCCAATATTAATAACTGGAACATTACGAAGCAATCACGAACTAACATCATCGGGGGTTTATACCTTGGCGGTAACTTCTGGGCAAAACCAGATGGCTCAGGCATCAGCCAAAATTGTGACGATGGCAATTTAGACGGCATATGCGATTTTGCTTATGCTCTTGATAGTACCAATATCGATTACCTTCCGTTTTCCACAAGAGGCTCAATTCATAACATCAACAAGGGCACTAACTATACTACCATCCAAGCAGCTATCAACGACGCCCACCCAGGCGATGAGATACGTGTGGCTAGCCGTACCTATTACGAGAATGTTAATGTCAATAAGCGGTTAATCCTTCGTGGAGTTGGCATGCCTGTAGTGGATGCCAGAAGGAGCGGGAGCTCGATCACGCTTTCTGCGAATGGAAGCATACTTGATGGATTTACTGTGATCGGGGGGGGCAGTACAGAGGCAGGTATCAAGGTTACTTCAAATAATAACACACTGACAGGCAACAACGCATCGAACGACTACTGGTGGGGCAGCATAGGCATCTATCTATCTTCTTCCAGCAATAACACGTTGAGCAGCAACAATGCTTCACACAACAGCTACGGCATCTATCTATCTTCTTCCAGCAATAACACGTTGAGCAGCAATAATGCTTCACACAACGGCTACGGAATCTCCCTATACTCTTCCAACAAGAACGTGCTTATAAACAATGTAATGAACGGAAATAGCTACAATTTTGGGGTAGAAGGAGATTCATACCTATATTTTGACAATCAGATCGATACAACCAATCTGGTGGATGGGAAATCCGTATACTACATAAAAGGTGCAAAAGACATAGTTTATGATTCTTATGCAAATGTAGGAACCTTATATTGTATAAGTTGCATGAATTTAACTCTGAAAAACCTTGATATGAAAAATAATTTGAATGGAATATTTATATGGAATACTACTCAGTTAAAAATACAAAATGTAACTATCTCTAACAATGTCTATGGTATATCTATGTCTTCTTCCATCAACAACACGTTGATCGATAACGACGCCTCGAACAATTGGTATGGCATCTATCTGTATTCTTCCAATAACAGCAATCTCAGCAGCAACAGTGCAAATTTGAACTACGACGTCGGCATTTCTCTTTTCTCTTCCAGCAATAACACCCTTAGCGGCAACGATGCTTCGGACAACAAGTACGGAGGCAGCACAGGCATCTCTCTATCTTCTTCCAGCAACAATACTCTGATAGGCAATACTGCATCGGACAACGGTGAATATTCCGTTGGCACAGGCATCTCTCTATCTTCTTCCAGCAACAATACTCTGATAGGCAATAATGCATCGGGTAACGGTGGCTGGGATGCTGGCGACTACTACTATGATTACTATGCCTATAGCTACGGCTACGGCATCTCTCTGTCCTTTTCCAGTAACAACACGCTGATCAACAATAATGCAAACTCGAACTGGGGAAGAACATACGAATACGGCGAAGGCTATGGTTACGGTATTTTTCTTTCTTCTTCCAGCAACAACACGCTAATCAGCAATAATGCAAACTCGAACAATGGTTACGCTGATCCAGGCGAAGGCTATGGCTTCGGCATCTCTTTGTCCTCTTCCAGCAACAACACTCTGATCGACAACACTGCAAACTTGAACTATTATTATGATGACTACGGCTGCAACTACTGCGGCGTCGGAACAGGCATCTCCCTATCCTCTTCCAGCCAAACCATGCTCGTCGGCAACAATGCGTCAAACAACGGTGACTATAAGGGCACAGGCATCTCTTTGTCATATTCCAGCAAGAGCATACTTGTAAACAATATAATGAACGAGAATAATTACAATTTTGGATTAGGCGGAAGTTCGTATTCAGATTTTGACAATCAGATCGATACAACCAATCTGGTGGATGGAAAATCTATATATTACATAAAAGGCGCGAAAAACACAGTTTATGATTCTGATACAACTGTAGGAAATTTCTATTGTATAAGTTGTGTAAATGTAACGTTAAGAAACCTTAACTTGAAAAATAATATGAAGGGAATATTTTTCTGGAATACTACTTACTCAAAAATACAGAATATAACTGTTTCTAACAACCGTGGTGGCATCTCCCTGTTTTCATCCAGCAACAACATATTGGTCGGCAATAATGCAACTTGGAACAACGATGATTCTGGAATATATCTTTATTCTTCAAGCAATAATACGCTCATCAGCAACAATGCTAGCTCAAACAACGGTGAATGGTGGGGAGGCACAGGCATCTCTCTTTCCTCGTCAAGCAGCAACACCTTGATCGGCAATAATGCGTCGAACAACGGTTACTATGGCGGCACAGGCATCTCTCTTTCCTTGTCAAGCAGCAACACCCTGATCGGCAATAATGCATCGAACAACGGTTACTATGGCGGCATAGGCATTTCTTTCACATCATCAGATAACAGTACACTGATTGGTAACAATGCAAACTTAAATAACTACGCCGGCATCTTAATGTCCTCTTCCAGCAACAACAGGCTCAGTGGCAACAATGCATCTGACAACGGCGACTACTGGGGTGGCACAGGCATCCTGATGTCGTATTCCAGCAACAACAACACGATATTCAATAACATTTTCAACAACCTCAATAATGTTGAATTCTGGGATTCAAATATTAACACTTGGAACACCACCAGGCAATCCAGCACTAACATCATTGGAGGCACCAATCTCGGAGGCAACTTCTGGGCAAACCCAGAGGGCATAGGCTTGAGCCAAACATGCGAAGACAGCAATAGAGATGATATATGCGATTCGGTTTATACACTCGATAGTGTCAATATTGATTACTTGCCGCTTTCCATAAGAAAACCAGTCCATAACATCAACAAGAGTAAACACTACATCACTATCCAAGCGGCTATCAATGATGCCAACCCAGGCAATGAGATACAAGTAGATAGTGGCACTTATTTCGAGAACATGAACGTAACCAAGCAGTTAAATTTGCGCGGTATCGGGATGCCTGTTGTGGATGCCAGAGGCAGCGGAAGTGCGATCACGCTTTCTGCGGATGGGATCAGGCTTGAAGGCTTTACTGTGACAGGGGCTGGTTCTAATACAGAGGCAGGGATCAATGTTATTTCAAATAATAACACGGTCAGAGATAACAATGCCACCTCAAACAGTCAAGGAATCTTCCTCAATTCTTCCAACTTCAACAAAATAACCAGCAACAACATATCCAATAGCACCTCCTTTGGAATCAGAGTCTATGACACTTCCACAGATAATATCATCAAAGGCAACAAAGTTTACAACAGTAACTATGGAATGTTCTTCGTCTATGCCTTTAACACCACGGCTTCCGACAACATTATGGAAAACAACAGCTTTAACTTTGGAGTGGGCGGCAATCTTACATCTCATTTTGATGGAAATAATATAGATACAACAAACCTCGCTAATGGAAGACATGTATATTATATAATAAATGGAAAGGACACCGTATATGGCAGTTCAATGAAAGCAAGCACATTCTATTGTATTTTATGCAATAACGTGACTTTCAAAGACATGGAAATTTCTAATATGGATAAAGGGGTCTATTTCTGGTCAACCAGCAATTCTCGAATCCAAAATATAACAGTTAAGCAAAGTGGATGGGGTATCTATCTGAGACAGTCTCCTAATAACTCGATCACGGACAGCAAATTCTCAACCAACAATTTACAAAATTATTCTGAAAGAGGCGTCACGATATACTCTTCAAATGATAATACTCTGACAAATAACACTTTTATTTTAAATAATTACGGATTAGAGCTTTATTCATCAAGTAAAAACATTATCTATAACAACTATTTCAATAATACCAACAATTTTCTTTTCACTGGAACAAATTATGTAAATACTTGGAACACCACTAAAAAACCTGGCATAAACATAATTGGTGGCTTTGTTCTTGGAGGAAACTTCTGGGCAAATCCATCAGGCAATGGTTTCAGCCAGACCTGCCCGGATATTGATAGGGATGGAATTTGCGATTCAAAATATTCATTCAATAGTAACAATTCAGACTACCTGCCGCTTACTTACAAACCTCCTGAGACAGGGATCAAAGTAGTCTCTCCCAATGGTGGCGAGAACTGGAGACGAGGTACAACTCCACCCATAATATGGGATCCAATTAACAAACCCTGTGCTTATGTGAAGATAGAACTTCTGAAACCAGGTAAGCCGATCCAGTTGATTGTAGCAAGCACCTTGAATGACGGTTTCCATCCCTGGCTGATCCTGCCGACACAGCCTCCGGGAAATGATTATATGGTTAGGATCACTTGCACGACCAATCCTATAATAACTGACACCAGCGATAACTACTTCACGATTATGACTCCGTCCATCACAGTCGTTTCTCCAAATGGAGGAGAGAACTGGACAAGAGGAACAACCAGAATAATAAACTGGACTTCTACTGAAAGCCCCGGATCGTACGTAAAGATAGAACTCCTGAAACCAGGTAAGCCAAACCAGGTGATCGTATCAAGCACCCTGAATGACGGTTCGCATCCATGGTCTATCCCGGCGGCACAGGCTCCAGGAAGTGACTATAAAGTGAAGATTACGAGCACTACAAATCCCGCAGTCAATGACACCAGCGATAACAACTTCACCATCCTCACCCCATCGATCACAGTAGCTTCCCCGAATGGTGGAGAGAACTTAAGAAGGGGAGCAACTGAAATCATAAACTGGAGCTCAGCTAACAATCCTGGGGGGTATGTCAAGATAGAACTTCTAAAATCAGGAGTGCCAAAGATTATAATCATATCAAGCACCCCGAATGACGGCTCTCACCCCTGGATGATCCCGCCAACACTTTCTCCGGGAAGTGATTATAAAGTTAGGATTACAAGCACGACCAGTCCAGCGTACAACGACATAAGCGATAACAACTTTACGATCCTGACCCCTTCCTTCACCGTAATTTCTCCAAATGGCGGAGAGAACTTGAGAAGAGGTACAACTAAAATTATAAACTGGACCTCTACTGAGAGCCCCGGATCATATGTCAAGATCGAACTTTTCAAAGCCGGAGCTTTAAAGAGTGCCATCACAACATATACATTGAATGATGGCTCCTATCCATGGCCCATCCCGGCTGCACTGGCTCCAGGAAGTGATTATAAAGTGAAGATCACAAGCACCACAAATGCCTCGGTCAGCGACATAAGCGATAACAACTTCACGATCATGGCTCCATCCATCACTGTCGTTTCTCCGAATGACGGAGAGAACTGGATAAGAGGAACAACTAAAATTATAAACTGGATGTCTACTGAGAGCCCTGGATCGTATGTTAAGATAGAACTCCTGAAACCAGGGAAGCCAAACCAGGTGATCATATCAAGCACCCTTAATGATGGTTCACATCCATGGCTAATTCCTTCTGCACAGGCGCCGGGAAGTGATTATAAAGTGAAGATCACAAGTACCATTAACGCATCAAACAATGACATCAGCGATGGCAATTTCACAATCCCTGTTCCCTCAATTACTGTAGCAACTCCAAATGGAGGAGAGAATTGGAGAAGGGGGATGACCCAAACCATCAAATGGACCTCTACTGAGAGTCCAGGGACGTATGTTAAGATAGAACTCCTGAAAGCTGGGGTTTTTAACAGATTGATCGTAGCAAGCACCCTTAATGATGGTTCACATCCCTGGTTAATTCCGGCAACACAGCTGCCGGGAAGTGACTATATGATCCGGATTAACAGCACAATTAATCCTGCGATTACTGATTCGGGCAATAACAACTTCAATATCACTGGTTAAATCCTGGAAAATGCAAAAGAGAAGCGCGGCTGCCAATTACATGGTAGTCATGTTCCCTCTTTTCTTTTTTTCACGCATTTAACTTATACTAATTCAAGTCCGCATACCTTGCTTTCTATTAGTGACATGTAAATTTCATTGATCTACTAATTAATATATATTATATTAATTAAATAAATTAAATCGGTGCTTTCAATAATTGCATTTTCAACAAATCTATTTATACTTTAAGAAGCATACATTAAATTTAATTCAAGAGTGGAATATCAAATCTAAAATTGAATTATTATAATAAAGTTATTTGGGGGTGCCTTATGAATAATTATAAAGCATATGATGCGATTGTTGTAGGTGGAGGAATTTCCGGCCTGATGTCTGCGCTGGCCCTGGGAAAGAAAGGAAACAATATCCTTCTTCTTGAAAAAGCAGGCATTCTTGGTGGAAACTGCAGGACGTATGAACCTGCGAACTGTCCGGGGTGGCGTGTTGATACCGGGGTCCATGCAATAACAGAACTTATTTACGGCCCGCTAAAGCAATTGAAGCGCTATTTCGATCCCGGAAAGTTTCCCGCATTCAGGCAGCATAATGACTACTATCTTCGCAAAAAAGACGGATTGGAAAAATTTCCATCAACGCTCCCCGGATTCTTGAATATGAGCGCTCTTCCTGCAAAAGACAGGATGATCCTTGCAGGAGATCTTCTGAAAACCGTAGTCTCACGCGCCGTTTTTGGGGATAGACAAAAGGCGGTATACGATGTCATATCAAAGCATCAGCTCAGCAAAAGAACGATGCAGTTTGTGAATGCGCTTTCTTATCTGCTAAGCGGACTTTCAATGGAAAAAACATCGGTATCCCGGCTTGTTGAAGGATGCGGATTCAGCTCAGGCGGTAAAAAAGGAATAATCAGGCGTATCGCTGAAATGGCAAACCTTTTTTACAATTCAGGATACCGCTCGCAGGGTTATCCCCTGGGCGGCATACAGTCAATAACAGACGGAGTTATCTCATCGTTTCCGAAAAACGTGATATATCATACAGAAGAAGAAGTCCGGCGGATCGAACAAATCGAAAAAGGTTTTTGTGTTTCAACTCCGGAAGCCGATTATTTTGCGGATAAAATCATCTACTCAGGGGAAGTAAAAAGGCTGCCCGGTATTATCGAGATGCCAGCAGAATGGAGCCAGCAGGTGAAGGAACTTGAGCAGGCAACGGCAATGACAATATGGCTCGGACTTAAGAAACCTCTGAGGGAGTTCAATTATAATGGTTCGGAAGTGTTTTGCGATGTCTGCGATGCTGAAAAAGAATTGTTCTACTGGCTCATGCCTGTGCCAGAGATTGCGCCGCGAAATAAAGGTCTTGTGGGAGTCAGTACGATAATAGACCCGAAAAAATGCCATGATTCTGAGGAAAAGCTTCTCAACACAATATATTCTATAGTGCCTGCAGTAGAGAAAAATATCGAGATGATGCATACACAGATAATGGCTCCGGAGAAGGCATCTGTTTCTCTCAATTGTTTCCCTTCGATCAAAACCCCGGTTAAGGATTTGTATGTTGTGGGAACAGATACCGACATGCGAAGCATGGGTATAACACGCGCAGGATATTCCGTGCTTGAAATGCTAAAATCAATATGAAAAAACAAGAATTCAGAGGTATAATATGTCACGTATCGTTTACAGAAGAACGACAGATTTCTTTATATTCCTATTATTATTTATCCTCGGAGTGGTTTTTTTCCTGGTTACAATCAACCTTATTGGTCTTGCTTTTACGAAACTCGGCTTTCCGCCGGAATATTCAATTCTCCTCTTATTCTTTTCATTGATTGGTAGCCATGTAAATATTCCCATCAATGTAATCAAGTCGCAGGAACCGGTAATTTCGGGTGGGATTGTTGATTTTTATGGATTGAGGTATATTCTTCCTCTTCTTGAGATAGAAGAACGGCAGACAATAATTGCAATTAACCTCGGAGGTTGTGTGATTCCAGTATTAATATCGATTTTTCTAATCCCGGTTGTAAACCCGATTGATCTGGTAATAGGGGTATTTTTTATGACTGTTCTTATACATATGATAGCAAGACCTGTGAAGGGGCTTGGGATAGCTGTTCCTGCACTGATACCTCCAATCATGGCAGCAGTTTTAGCCCTGATAATTGCGCCTCAAAGTGCGCCTGTATTTGCCTATATTTCAGGCACGCTCGGAAGTCTTATCGGTGCTGACCTTTTAAACTTGAAAAAGATACCATATCTTGGAACTCCAATAGCTTCGATCGGAGGAGCTGGAACTTTTGACGGAATATTCCTGACAGGTATAATTTCCGTGCTGTTGGCTTAGTTTAGCGTAATCTTTATTCCGCATAAGCTACGATATAAAATGGGAGTGATAAATCATGGTACAACAAAAGAGTGTAGAGGAAAACCTACAACTGATGAAAACGTTAGATGACGCATGGAATTCCCAGGACTGGGAGACGTTCAAGAAACGTCATGCCCAGGATACTGTTGTGTACTGGCCCGGGCAGCCAGAGCCAACAAGAGGGAGAAAGGCGCATCACGATGAAGCGGTGGAATTTTTCAAGACGTTTCCTGATAACCACCTTGTGAACAACCCATATAAGATTTTTTTCGGCCAGGGCGACTATACGTGCACAGTAGCCGATTTTACAGGTACAATGAAGGGACCAATGAAGGGGCCTGACGGCAAAACGATCCTGCCCACGAACAAGAAATTCCGGCTTGAATTTTGCACGGTCGCCCACTGGAAGGACGGAGAGATCGTCGAGGAGAGACTCTTCTATGACCTTGTGGGAATGATGAAGCAGATTGGCCTGAGCTAAACATGATGACAGCAGGGCATTTGAAATATCAGGATTGATTACCCACCTATCTAATCCAGATCACTCATATCAGGTTTTTTCTTTGGGTTTGCATCCTTTGCAGATGCTATCACATCGTCGATGCGTAATATCATAGAAGCTGCTTCTGTTGCCGAACTTATCGCCTGGGTCTTAACACGAAGCGGTTCGATAACCCCGATATCGAGCATATTTACAGGTTTACCCTCAAATACATCAAGGCCAACGGTTTTATTTCCATGTTCATGCGAGCTTCGAAGCTCAACAAGCATGTCAATAGCATCAAGCCCCGCATTTTCGGCAAGTGTCTTGGGTATTATCTCAAGCGCCAGGGCAAATTTATTGACCGCAAGCTGTTCCCTGCCTTCAAGTGTTGAAGCATATTCCCTGAGGCGAAGTGCAAGTTCTATCTCAGGTGAACCGCCGCCAGCGAGTATTTTCTCATCTTCGATTGCTACACCAACGACCCTGAGGGCGTCATGCATAGCCCTGGCGAGGCTTGTCACAACATGCTCCGAGCCGCCGCGCAACAATATTGAATTGGTATCAGGATTCTTGCAGCCAGTGATGAATATCATTTCTCCGTTGCCTACCATTTTCTCTTCAACAAGTCCTGCTTCCCCAAGAGTATTGGGTTTTATTTCATCAAGGCTTGTAATGATCTTTCCTCCGGTTGCTCTTGATAATTTTATAAGGTCGTTCTTTTTTATCCTGTGGGATACAAAAATACCTGCTTTTGCAAGGAAATACCTGGCCATGTCATCAACGCCTTTCTGACAGAAAACGACATTAGCGCCGCTTTTTATTACCTTATCAGCCGCAGCTCTTACAAGATTTTCTTCCTGTTCGAGGAACATCCGGGTCTGCCCTATGGATTCAATGGATATCTCGGATTTTGTCTCAGTCTTCCTGACTTCAATCGGTGTGGCAAGGATCGCGATCTTTGCATTCTCTATTCTTGAAGGCATGCTCTGGTGGGTTTTTGTCTTATCAAGTATAATACCTTCGATCAATTCGCTGTCCTCAACGCTACCTTCCCCGCGGCGCTCAATAGAGATGTCCTTTATATTAACGGTCTTCTTTCCATTTTCTGTTTTTACTATTGATTTTACAGCCGTTACTACAAGATTAGCTAATTTTTCTCTTGAGAATTCAACGCCTTTTCCGGTAAGTGCAGTCTCGGCTATTTTTTTCAGGTGTTCATCTGTAGAATGAACAGCTACGTCAGAGAGGATTTCTTTTGATTTGTGGGATGCAAGATTGTACCCGTGGATAATAGTTGTCGGATGAACCCCTATTTCCATGAGCTCCTGGGCGCCTTTTAAGAATTCACCTGTCAAAACCGCTGCTGTTGTCGTACCATCGCCGACTTCATCATCCTGTGTCTTTGCAACTTCAGCGACAAGTTTTGCGGCCGGATGTTTTATTTTCATCTCATCAAGGATAGTGGCGCCATCGTTTGTGATAATTACAAGTCCGGCAGGATCTGTAATCATCTTATCCAATCCCTTTGGACCAAGAGTTGTCCGCACGGCTTCAGCCACAGCGCGCGCTGCTATTATATTGCTTCTCTTTGCTTCGTCTCCTCTTGTTTCTTCTGTTCCCTGTTTTAAAATAATGATCGGCTGTCCGCCGGTTTGACCTTGCATAGATATTCTCCTGTATCAGATAATTAAATGAAATGCGTCCCTGGTTCCAATAATGGATTTACCCTTGACGTTCCGTTGTTTCATGTTTATAGTTCTATAAAAAGATTTCGCATACCAAATTGTATCCGCCTAAAAATCCTAATCCTGATAGACCAAAAGTTTTATGTTATTATAAAATATTACATTTTATGGAACAGGAAATCATCATGTTTGATTATCCTTGTGGGGTGAATATATGAAATACACTATTGGGGATGTTGTCAGATTTAAACTTGAGTCAGGCGAAGTACATGAAGGAGATATACAATACGTTGAAAATAGCAGCCATGATAAAATATACTATATAAATAGTTTCAATAGGTGGGCTTATAAAATTCCCGGTAAAAAAATCATATCCCAGATCAAAAAATAATATAAATTGGAGTGGCAGGATATATTTTATAAATTCGGGGGTTGCCAGACAATCTATTAAATACAAAGAAAAAGTATTATTATCACCTCCGGTGAAATCTTTATGAAAACAATCGATGAATTAATCCAGAAAGCTGTAGAACTCCAGGCTGGCGGGCTCTTGACAGGCCAGATCGCTGATGAATTAAATGTATCCCGTGAAACAGCAACATGGCTTCTTGTCCATTCCAAAAAGGGTGATGCCACCGCAGCTCCCAAGGATATTTATATTGACTGGAGCAACATCGGAAGAAGCTCAAACAGGCAGAGATTCATCGCCAGCTCATTGACCGATATGGTCATTGAATGCCTGAGCAAGACAGAAAACGATATTGATGTAATAGTGGGCGTTGCACTTTCCGGTATACCTCTTGCTAACCTGATAGCGGATGAATTAGGGGTTGAATTTGCTACATACCATCCGAATAAACAGAAATGGGAGCCGGAATCAAAGGAAACAGGCGGAACAGTAAGCCAGAACTTTGCAAAGGTTACAGGAAAGAATTGCGTACTTATTGACGATGTTGTAACATCAGGAACGACTCTTACAGAAGCCATAGCAGTTCTTGAGAACCTTGGGGCAAAACCAGTAGCGATAGCGGTACTTATTGATAAAAAAGGACTTGATGAGATTTCAGGCGTTCCTCTTAATGCATTGCTGCGAGTTACAAGAGTTGACAAAACCGAATGAATAGATAAGGAAAATATTCTAAAATGCCAAATTGGGCTATACATTTAATAATTCCTTTTCTTGCCCTTATAATGGTGGGCAGGAAAGAGGATTATAAATATATCCTTTTGCTGTTACCACTTGCGGTTTTGCCTGATATTGACACTTTTGCGGCTGAACACAGGGCGCTTTTACATAATATTTTTATTCCTGCAATACTATTTTTTATTGGTCTGTCAATTAAGAAAATGCGGGCAATATTCTTAATAGCTGCCGTATATTTTGCATCTCATGTTATTCTTGATATGTTCGACGGCGGAGTAGTACTTTTTTATCCGGTGTACAATGAAATAGCCTTTATTGATGCAAGCCTTGAAATGAGCAAGACAAATCAATTATTATGGACATTTGATTATGGTTTTGGCAGTTATGGTGAGAACTGGAAGACCGCTTATGGTTATATTTCAGACAGCGTGGGGACTGGTTCCCTTGTATTTATATTGGCAGCAGGTATCTGGAAAGCTTACAGGGGCAGGATATTCGAAAAGGAAAATAAATGAAAAAAAATACAAAAAGCCTCATGATCGTGGGTACGGGATCACATGTGGGAAAAAGCATACTTGTAACAGCCTTCTGCAGGATCCTCTCAAAAAGATATTCCGTTGTCCCATTTAAGGCGCAGAATATGAGCCTTAATTCATGGATAACGCATGATGGCAGCGAAATCGGGATAGCACAGGCAATCCAGGCAAAAGCAGCAGGGATCGAACCAACAGCAGACATGAATCCGGTGTTACTGAAGCCTAAAGGAGATCACATGTCACAGGTGATAATCCTTGGAAAGCCTGTAGCCGATAAGGAAGCAGGGGATTATTACGATTCGATAGATGATGTCATGTCGATTGTTTCCGGGGCTTTCGGGCGTCTATGCGATCAGCACGAATTAATAATAATAGAAGGAGCAGGAGGGGCCGCTGAAATAAACCTGTATCACCGGGATATCGTGAACACGGGTATGGCAAGACTGGTCAAGCCTCCGATAATACTGGTCGGGGATATCGAGCGGGGCGGGGTTTTTGCAAGTATTTACGGAACCCTGCAATTGCTCCCTGCTGATATCAAACCCCTTGTTGCCGGTCTTATCATAAACAAATTCAGGGGAGATATAAAGCTACTTACTCCTGGAATAAAACAGCTTGAAGAAATCACCGGACTCCCTGTCCTGGGCGTAATTCCTTATACCAACCTGAAGATACCATCAGAGGATTCTGTTTCCATTAGAGACAAAACCCATAACGGCAATCCGGTTAAGATATCAGTGATACGATTACCCCATATATCAAATTTTACTGATTTTGAGCCTCTTGAACATTGTGCCGATATTGAATATGTTGAACCCGGTGAAGAACTCTCCGGATCAGATGCCATCATATTACCGGGAACAAAAAACACAATGGATGATGTGAAAGTCCTTTTATCAGGCAAAGTGGGACAGAGGATCATCGCTGAGGCCAAAAAAGGGATTCCAATTATAGGTATATGCGGGGGTTACCAGATGCTTGGCAACGAAATAACAGACAGTGGTATAGAAGGATCAGGCGGCGCATGTTCTATAAAGGGACTTGGACTCCTTAATGTTTCTACGCGGTTTGGGAAATATGAAAAACAAACCCGCCAGGTTGAAAAACCAGTTACGGGAAACGGACCGATACTTGGACCAATAAAAGACCAGCGCGTTACAGGATATGAGATCCATATGGGTGAAACAGAAGGAGGAAAGCCCGCTTTCGGGGATGACGGAAGCGTGAGTGAGAATGGGATTATCATTGGCACCTATCTTCACGGGCTGTTTGAGAACGATAATTTCCGGAATTCTTTCCTCAGTTATTTATATAATCAAAAAGGATTGATATATGAAAATAAAATCCGCGCAGATGGCATTGAGGAGCTTGCAGCAATTATCAGGTCACATGTGAATATGGATTTGATTTACCGGATGCTGGAGGAATAATGAAACAGCTTTCAGAAACAGCAAAAAAGATAAAGAATATGGAAATAAGGGGCGCAGGAAGAATCGCACGGGCAGCGGCAGCCGAACTTCGCGATTATAGCAAGCGCATCCGAACACAAAATCTTGAAGAATTCAATAAAAAGATGACTGAAGCTGCCTGGCTTCTTATCAGTACGCGCCCCACAGCAGTATCACTGCCAAATGCTGTCCGTGCTGTGATGAAATATAAAGGCAACAGCATCGATGAAGCAAAAGCAAATATCAAAGAACTTGCAGATGGATTTATCCTAAATTCGGAAACTGCCGTGCTAAAAATTGGCGAAATCGGCGCACACAGGATACGGGATGGCGACACGATAATGACGCACTGCAACTCCAGTGCCGCAATTTCAATAATGGCTGCCGCACATAAGCATGGGAAAAATATCACTGTCATAGCTACGGAATCCCGTCCGAGATGGCAGGGACACCTGACCATCAGGCAGCTTGATGAAACCGGGATAAAAACATCATTAATAGTAGACTCTGCTGTCCGGTATTTCATGAAGGAAGCTGACCTTGTGGTGATGGGCGCAGATGCCGTTACGGCTAATGGTTCAGTTATAAATAAAATAGGCACATCCCAGCTTGCCCTTGCTGCGCATGAAGCAAGGAAAAATGTAATAATTGCAGCCGAGACCTATAAATTCAGCCCAAAATCATTATTGGGTGAGCTTATTGAGATAGAAGAACGAAACAGTTCTGAAGTAATAGCAGATGAAAAATTACGGGAATTCTCAAACGTATCTGTGAAAAATCCTGCTTTTGATGTAACGCCGCGCGAATATATCGATCTTATATGTACGGAGGTCGGGGCGATCCCTCCTGAAATGGCATATATTATAATAAAGGAATACCTGGGCTGGAAATTAGGTGATATGGATCAGGGGGATAAATAAATTATATGATACTGTATAATATTTATTGTATAATCCTATGATATTTTGTAATCAAAAGAATTAAATATGATCATTATAATCATATATATCATGGAGATGCCATGAGTACAGCTGAAATCGCGCTTTTCATCATTATTGTTTTTCTTTTTATTATTGCGATTTATCTATTTGTATTGCTCAGGAAATCCCATGAAAAAAAACAATATCAAGAACAAGAGCAGGAACAAGAATCAGAACAAGAACAAGAAAAAATTGAATATAAGGATATCGCTGAGATCTCTCCGGAATTCAGGTTTGAAAATCCCGGATTGAATAACGTAGATATTCATCAGATCAAGGATTTGATGAAACCTGCAACAGATGCTGGTATAACAGAACCGGACCGGGAAACAATCAGTATTGAAGAGAAAATCCGAAGGCAGAAAAGAGATTTAAAAATCTCTCCGGACGTGGATAATAAAATACACGAGATAAAAAATAATATCCAGGAGGAGAGTAAAACCAAAGATGAAATTCCGAAAACAGAACCAGATATCACAAAAACTGATGCAAAAGAAGACATTAATGTAACAGTAACAATGACGGAAGATGTTTCGGGGCTTAAGCTTGAAGACACGTTGACAGGGATCGAAGAAGAAAAAAAGAGACGAAGAAAGATCTCCACGAAGAAATCAGGTTCAACGATTAAGAAATCCATAGTTTCACCAGCTAAACCGTTGATCGGGGAAACTGAAAAGCCAGGGAAAAAAAGAGTCCGAAAGAAAAAAGCGGTAAAAGCAGAATCAGTGCCGGTGAAATAATGAAATATATCCGCATTCTTCTCTTTGTTTCTATCTTATTAGTGCTCAGTTCAGGAAGCATCGGATCAGTTGTTGAAAAATCAGGTGTTAATGGAATAGTGGATAAAATCTCGAAATTATACACTGATGCCTATCTGGAAATCATCAGGGTTTATAACGACTTCATGGATAAAAACCTCAAACCGCCAAACTATGATATCAACCTCAGCGAGGCCAGGATACTGAAAGACTGTTTTGATATTTCCCTTGATGCTAAATCGCCCTGTACACTCGTTAATCTCGATATTAAGAATAATCAGAATGACAGTGTAACTTTTGAAATTACAGGAAGGACTATTGTCACAAAAGATGGAAAACAACTTGATAAATACGGTGGGTTATATAATACTAAACAATTAAATAGTCAATGCGATACTGAAAATTTCTTCAAGCTTTTCCCAAATGCCAATAAAAAAACAGGGATATGTTTTCCGGTAGTAAGTAAAAACGATGATCCGGTAATGCACATAGGGGTAAAGGCAAACGGGAAAGAAAAGGAATATGATTTTGACCTGGCCTCGTATATTTCCTGATATCTGGAAAAAATATTGGATTTTAATACCTCATCCTAATATACTCCTCATTCCAATATCAGGCTATAATGCCTCCAATCTTCGAAATTCTCCAGAAGGACTGTGCCGGTCGTATCGGACGGATAGAAACCCGTCACGGGATCATCGAGACACCCACGATCATGCCTGTAGTAAATCCCAATATCCAGACGATCAAGCCATCAGAACTTCAAAAATTCGGCGCCCGGATCATCATAACAAACTCATATATAATTTACCGAAATGCGGAACTGAGGGAACGCGCACTGAAGGAAGGCTTACATTCGCTTATCGGGTTTGATGGCCCTATAATGACAGACTCAGGCTCATACCAGTTATCGATATACGGGGAAGTAGAAGTAAATAATAAACAGATAGTCGAATTCCAGCAAGATATTGGCTCAGATATTGGCGTACCTCTTGATATTCCTACACCTCCGGACGTTTCACGAATTCGTGCCGAGTCTGAACTTGAACAAACAATAGCCCGGGAAAAAGAGGCTTTAGGATCAAGAAAGGATATGCTTCTTGCTGCGCCTGTCCAGGGTTCTAATTTTGCTGACCTGAGGGAGAGATGTGCGCGCGAGTTAAGCTTGCTTGATTTTGATGTTTATCCTCTTGGGGCAGTTGTACCTCTTATGGAATCATATCGGTTTTCTGAACTTGTGGATGTTATTGTTGCTTCTAAAAAAGGACTATCACCAGCAGCCCCGGTGCATCTTTTCGGAGCCGGGCATCCAATGATGTTGTCTCTTGCCGTGGCTTTAGGCTGTGATCTTTTTGATTCCGCATCTTATGCCCTCTACGCAAAGGATGGGAGATACATGACAGCGCGGGGTACGTATCATATTGAAAATCTCCAGTACCTGCCCTGTTCCTGCCCGGTATGCAGTTCCCTGAGTGCCCGGGAATTGTTTGAAAGCGAAAAGCGTGAAGAGCTGCTGGCGCGCCATAATCTTTATGTGACCTTTGAGGAAATACGAGTTGTAAAACAGGCGATACAGGAAGGAAGCCTGTGGGAACTTGTGGAAAATAGATGCAGGGCGCACCCTCAATTATTATCCGGGCTGAAGAGGGCGCTATCACAACACTCAGGATGGATCGAAACAACCCAGCCTTTATCAAGGTCAACATTCTTTTACAGCGGACCGGAATCGTCCCTGAGGCCTGAGGTTTTGAGGCACAGGAATAAACTCAAAAATCTGAATATTAATGGAAAGGTCCTTGTCAGGAATAAAAGACTTGAAAATGAGGCTGAATTTGACTGGGTGTTTGATTTCAAGCCCCCTTTTGGCCCATATCCATTAGAACTCAAAGAAACATTTCCTTTCAATGCAGAAGTGATGAATGATCCGGATTATGAATCACTGACTGTTGCCCTTCAAAATACGCTTCATTTGATCGAACTAAACCCGGATTCTGAATTTACAATTCTTTTGGATGATCTGCCTGAACACCCTTTAATAAAGGAAATAAATGATAAATAAAACTTTATAGTTCTATAACTTCAATTAATAAAAAAGATAAAATATGAGCAAACAACTCCGGGTTCTGATAGTCGAGGATTCGCAGAACGATGCTCTGCTCCTGATAAGAGAATTAAAGCGGGGAGGCTATCAACCAGAATATGAGCGTGTTGATAATGCTGATGCTATGAGCACAGCTCTTGATTCAAAGAAATGGGATCTCATTATCTCTGATTATGTCATGCCTCGATTTAGCGGACTTTCCGCTTTGGAATTATTGAAAAAAAAAGAGATCGATGTGCCTTTTATCCTCGTTTCAGGCAGGATCGGGGAAGATATGGCGGTTGATGCTATGAAAGCAGGGGCACAGGATTATGTCAGGAAGGACGACCTGAGGCGCCTGAATCCTGCTATTGAGCGGGAACTTGAAGAAGCGGCAGGAAGGCTAAAACAGAAAATTACCGGGGAGGCACTGCGATCCTTATCTTTACGTTATGAAGCAATACTGTCTGCTGTCCCGGATATTATTATGGAAGTTGATATTAACAAAATATACACATGGGCAAACAAAGCTGGTTTTGAATTCTTTGGTGATGATGTTATCGGAAAAGAAGCTTCTTTCTATTTTGAAGGTGAACAAAAAACTTACAACATAGTACAGCCTTTATTTGCTGGAAGAGAAGATGTTATTTATGTTGGGAGCTGGCAGAGACGAAAAGATGGCGAACGGCGTCTTTTAGCATGGTGGTGCCGTGTTCTCAAAGATTCAAATGGAAATGTAACCGGGGCACTATCTACAGGAAGAGATATCACCGATATCCAGCGTGGGGAAGAAATGCTGCGCGAGAGCGAGGAAAAGTTCAGGGCTATGGCTGAAACATCACCTCTGGCTATATGCATGTCAGTTGGAATAAAGCAAAAAGCCGAATACATAAACCCCACATTCACTAAATTATTTGGTTATACATTAGAAGATGTTCCAACTGCGGAAAAATGGTGTAATCTGGCTTATCCTGACGAAAAATACCGCGCAAGGGTCGAAGAAGAATGGCAAACTAAGATCAGGCAGGCGATCGAAACAAAATCGGAAATAGAACCGATGGAAGTTGTCGTTACCTGCAAAGATGGTTCAAAGAAATACATCTCATGGAGTTTCATTTCGACGGGCGAACAGAACTGGACCTTCGGTCTTGATCTGACCGGGCGTAAGAAAGTGGAAGAAGAACTAAAAAAATACCGCGAACATCTTGAGGATATGGTAAAGGAGCGAACTGCGGAACTCGAAAAGAAAACAGTAGAGATTGAACGCATTAACCGGCTCTTTGTGGGGCGTGAACTCAAGATGATCGAACTTAAAAAGAGGATAGCACAACTTGAAACGATAAGAATAGAGGAAAAGATAAAATGAAAGTAATAGCAATTAATGGAAGCGCCAGAAAGCAAGGAAATACTGCAATTCTTATTAAATATGTGTTGAATGAATTGGAGAAAGCCGGGATAGAAACAGAACTGATAGAACTTTCAGGAGAAAAAATCCGGGGATGCACAGCCTGTTATAAATGTTTAGACAAAAAAGATGGGCATCGAAGAGGCGGTGCGATCCATGGATTTGACTCGATCAATCATTTCTTTCATATCAGCCAGATGATCGTTCCGGGTGCGAGTTACTGGAACATGGGTCTTGGAAGACAGATCGGGGATGTCCGGACAGATGAAGAGGGAATCCGGACAATGAAGAATCTCGGAGAAAATATGGCATGGTTGATGAAAAAGATTGTTGTAGATGAATAAATCATGTCAGGTTCAGGAGTTCATCGAGCTGATGTAAAAACTTTTATCTTGAATGAAGATACTATCGTTATTTAATTTGTTAAGGAGGTATCATTAATATGCATGGGGAACGCATTACAAAAAGCAAAACAGACAAGGTCATTGATGGTGTATGCGGCGGAATTGCCGAGTATTTCGGGATTGATTCAGTCATTGTCAGGCTTATCTTCGTCGTGCTTGTATTTTTAAATGGCATCGGTTTGCTGCTATACATAATATTAGTCATAATAATGCCAAACGCTGAGCAAGCCGGCCAGCCGCCAAAAGAAACTATCCAGGAGAATGTACAGGAAATAGGTGAACGTGTAAAAGAAACTGGCGAAGGATTGGGGCAGGCTTTTTCAAGGAAAACCGAAGAAAAACATTCAAAGCGTGCAGTCTGGTTCGGTATAATCCTTATTCTGCTTGGTATCTATTTCCTTCTTGAAAATCTTCATTTGATACCATGGATTGATAGAGATATTCTCTGGCCGATAATTATTATTCTTGTTGGAGTGTGGTTGCTGATAAAGCGTTGGAGCTGATAATATGAAACCGGGATACGTGGGGCCACTTCTTCTTCTGACCATTGGCTTTATCCTGTTGTTCAATAACCTGGGATCACTTCCATGGGAGATATGGGGCAGCTTATGGCAATACTGGCCTGTAATACTCATATTGTCTGGCATCCAGATACTCGCCAGGCGTTCCGAATCCGGTATTATGTATGTATTAGCGGTAATTCTTAGTATTTTGTTGATCACCGGAACCATTTTTTTGGCCTGGAATGGTTACCCTGCACCGGATGCACTGGAAAAGAGCCTGAGGTGGTCTATATTTAATAATAGCCATCCCGGGGATAATAATTTTGACTTTGCCGATCTTGATAATTCAGACTTTAGTAATTCAATGTTAAATGGCGCAAAT
The DNA here is from genome assembly GCA_012026795.1 of Candidatus Methanoperedens sp. NCBI lineage: Archaea > Methanobacteriati > Methanobacteriota > Methanomicrobia > Methanosarcinales > Candidatus Methanoperedentaceae > Candidatus Methanoperedens > Candidatus Methanoperedens sp. Next base: position 17,044 of record VEPM01000017.1, on the reverse strand, counting down.
ATGAATTTTGCAAGCATGCAAAATGCAAATTTTAGTAATTCAAGCCTGGATGGCGCAAATATGAATTTTGCCGACCTGAAATATTCAGACCTGAGCTATGCGAATCTTGATGGCGCTAATCTAAATTTCGCCAATCTTGATGGCGCAAACATGACAGGCGCCAGGATGGAAGGTGCGAATTATGGATTTGCGAGAACCTCTAAATCCACGATATGCCCTGACTCGAGAAATGGACCGTGCTGGTAATCCGCACGCATCCACGTACAGGGGTTTATGATCATGAACTTTGATTTTATAATCATCGGTGCTGGCGTCATAGGGAGCGCAACTGCCTGCTACTTGAAAAAAGCGCTACCTGGCAGTAAGATCCTGCTCATTGACAGGAATCACACAGCAGGTGCAGGAAATACAGCCAGGAGTGCGGCTCTGTTCAGGAACTTTTTTTCATCTCGTACAAACCGGGTGCTTGCGGGTAGCTCTATCAGCTATTATCTTGAACTGGGCTCAAAAATCCAGATTGATCCGATAGGTTATCTCTGGTTGTTCTCGAAAGAACAATGGAATGCCTCCCAGAAAGCCATCCAGAAGCTTGATCCTGAAAAGAATAAATTTGAAATCCTGGACAGGGACAGAATTGCAGGCATTCTCAGTATAAACTATCAGGCAAAAGGTCATTTCCCTGATGTTAATTCCGGGATTTTCTGCCATCTATGCGGTTCTCTTTCTGCAACGGCACTTGCACAGCACTATGCATCTCTTTTTAAATCCATGGGAGGAGAAATAAATTTCAATACAGACATTAAAGAGTTTATTATAACAGGACAAAACAGCTGCTATGCACCCTGGGATGACGTTTTTATTGATGGGATCATAGATCGGAAAGGAAATACCTATTATGCAAAAGAGTTCATCATAGCGACCGGCGCCTGGACGCATGAACTGCTTGCACCTGTTGGTATCGCTTCAGGCATATTTCCCAAAAAGCGGCAGCTCTTCGCTTTAAAGTTAAAAAACAATGCCGGATTTGTGGATTCAATATCAACAATAAGACCTGCAATAATACTTCCGGCAGGCGGGGTTTATATAAAACCAGTACTTGATAAAAATATTATAATAGTTGGCTGCGCTGATGACCTGGGCCAGCCCTTCCTGATGTCAGACCCGGAACCTGATCCTCTTTATTTCCGGAACGCAATAGAGCCTGTCTTAGGCCACTATTTCCCGGGACTGGATTTTACATTGTCCCTTAAATGGGCAGGATATTATGATTACCACTGGCCTGATATGACCCCTGTTATTGAGTCTGTAGCAAACCTTACATGGGCCAGCGGGACTTCAGGAAGCGGTATAATGAAAGCCGATGCCATCGGCCGGATTGCAGCCGCACGGATGCAGGGTCACGAGGAAGCACTTCTTGCGGACGGGTCAAAGTTCAAGGTATCCGGACTTTCATTGCGAGATAGGGATGTTGAAAAGGAAGATTTAATAATTTGATCCTGAGATATCTTTTATGGTTTTCAATAATTCTTCAGCACTGTAAGGCTTCTTTAAAAAAGTATTTACCTGTTTTGCAACTTTCGAAAAATTCCCTTTTTCTATTAAACCACTTACTGCTATTATCTTGACTTCCGGGTTAATTTTAAGAAGCGCCCGAATGCATGAATAGCCATCCATAACTGGCATTGCCATATCCATAAGAACAATTTTGATTTCCGTTCCTTTCTCCTTATACAATGAGATAGCTTCAGCTCCATCAGCGGCCGTGATTACCCTGTATCCATTTGTTTCTAAAATCATCCTTGTAACTTCACGAATTGAAACTTCATCATCAACTACAAGAATCACTTTCCCATTTCCAGTATGCGGGTTAAGCTCCTGTGCTTCTATTTTTTGCGTTCCTGTTGTTGCAGCAGATGGCAAATATACCTTAAATGCTGTTCCTTTTCCAACTTCGCTGTTTACTTCTATAAATCCCGAATGGCTTTTTATGATCCCGATAGACGTTGAAAGACCAAGACCGGTGCCTTTACCGCGCGCTTTTGTAGTGAAGAACGGTTCAAAAACCTTATCCAGTATTTCAGGAGGGATTCCTGTCCCGGTATCAGTGACAGTAATTACAATGTAAGGACCGATTTTAGCCTCGATATTCATCCGCTTATGGTTTTCATCAATGAAAAGATTTTCAGCAGATATGGTCAGGATTCCACCTTCTGGCATCGCATCCCGTGCATTCACACACAGGTTCATGAGAACCTGATATAGTTGTGTGGCATCTCCGGTGACTTCCCACAGCCCGGTGCATATATTGAACCTTACTTCGATAGATTTTGGGAACGTCTCTTTTGTAACTTTCCCAATTTCTGAGATAAGATATGTTACCTGAATAGTCCTGCGTTCCCCCTCTGCTCCCCGCGCAAATAATAGCACCTGTTTTATCAAATCAGCTCCGCGCATTGTATTCCTTTCGAGTATATCGAACATTTTTAGCTTATCCCCTTCCAGGCGTTCTTCTTTTAATATTTGCAGCGAGAGCATTATTGGCGTCAGTATATTGTTAAGATCGTGCGCTATTCCTCCTGCAAGCGTACCCAGGCTGTCCATACGCTGAGCCCGCAGGAACTGCGCTTCAAGCTTCTTTTTCTCGGTTATATCAGTATTGATGATAAGAATAGATTTTGGTGCACCTTCACGATCGTAAGTAAGTACCCAGCGGCTATCCACAACGATCTCTTTACCATCTTTTGTTACCTGGCGAAGCTCGCCTGTCCATTTGCCCCTTTCAATAACGGTCTTTCTGGCTTCCATAAGACCTGGCGATTCTTCCTTATAGAGAAGCTCATTTGCATTTTTTCCTTTGATTTCATCTTCGGTCCAGCCATATAATTTCTCCGCACCTTTATTCCAGTCGGTAAGCCTGTGTTCTAAGTCCCTGACCACAATAGCGTCGTGCGTTATATTAAGAAGCGATGCACGTTCGCGTATTTTCTCCTGCGCTCTCTTACGTTCAGTGATATCGCGGATGATACAGGTGTAAAATGTTCCTTCTTCTGTTTTCCAGGCTGCAATAGAAATCTCAATTGGAAATTCACTTCTATCTTTCTTGCGCCCGTAAGATTCGAACATTTTTTTGTTGTATTCGGATTCACCTGCCGACATTAATCGTTCCAGTCTTCTGGAAAGGGTATACCTGAGCCGTTCAGGTATCAGGATGATTAGCGGTTTATCAATTACTTCCCCTTCGAAATAGCCAAATATGGTTTCTGCGCATTTGTTCCATGAAATGATGTCTCCATTGCTCTTACCTGAAATGATCGCATCATTTGCTGCCTGTACCACTGAGCGGAATTTCATCTCTGATTGTTCCAAAATTTTATTCAGGTTATATAATTCAGTAATAGAATCCTGGAACCCGCGAAAGGTCATTTCAAACGGTGCAATGCTCTCAGAGAAGAACTGCGCTGCTTTTTTTAAAATTTCTTTTATCTCTCCTCTTTTTATTGTCTGCGGCAGGACCGTAACCAGCGCATCCTGGTGAACCGCTGCCATATCCAGGATACCTTTCCCGTCGGCTATTGCTTTTCGACCAAGCTCATACGCATGTTCCAGAGACTTTTCCTCTCCTTCTTCAAGGTAATCCTGGAGCGCTGATATGTATTGCTTTTTTAATTCATCCGCAGTGTTGTCTCTTATTTGCATATATTGTTATTTCTTATCTGCATACCGCACAACAAGAACCAGTGCATCATCTGTACCTCTGGCAAACCGTGCCATGATATTATCAGCAATTTGTTGCGGCTTTTCACTCAAGTTTATATCGGTTTCAAAACTGCTTTTAATACCATCTGTAACAAAAATCAACGTATCATCCGGTATAAACGGGATAACGGCTTCCTTTAGTGGCGGGAGTTGATAACCTAATGCTCCGCCGCGTAACAGCAATCTCTCGTGCGTGATAACTGAATTTGTATCCTGCCGCAGCAGCATACCCTCGATATTACCAACACCAAGCCATGTAATCTTCTTATCAGGTAAATCCAGGAATGCAATGCTCATCACCACTCCGCGTGTTCCCTTCAAAGCCTCATGGCAGCGCCTGACCATCGCGGTAATTTGTTCATTAGCACCGGTATTGGTATTAGTATTGGTATCAAGCGTTTCAATTGCAATCCTGGAAGCTGCAGCAGCTTCATAGCCATGTCCTAACCCGTCCACGACAGCTATGAGGATGCCGCTTTTAAACGATTTGATCAATAAACTATCGCCTGAGACATTCTGTCCTGGAAATGGCATCATGGAAGAACCCCATTCAATCAACCCGAGTGGATCGGTCACTTCACCGGGCATGGCTTTGCACCCATTTCTTCATAGTTACTTTTGTTCCCTTCCCGACTTCAGAAACGATTTCAAACTCATCCATCAACCGCTTCGCTCCGGGAAGGCCCAGCCCCAGACTTTTCCCTGTCGAATAGCCATCCTGCATAGCCAGCTTAATATTGGGAATGCCTGGTCCTTCATCGCAGCCGATTACAATGATACCTCGTTTATCACCCTGCTTGCCGATGCTCAGGGAGATTTTACCCTTCCTGGCATATTCCACGATGTTACGCGCTATCTCGGATATGGCAGTGGCGATAAGGGTCAATTCTGTTGATGAGAAGCCTAACTGTGAGGCCATTTCCCGCCCCTTCTTGCGAGCTGTCACTATATCTATCTCGGAATTGATAGGTATGCAATTTTCATCAGCCACGCCTGGTATCTCCTTTTGTTTGACGGTCAAGGAGTGCCATTCCCTCTTCCAGATCCAGCGCTGTCGCTACATTTTCCAGCTTCAGGCCCAGCTGCACCATCGAAAATGCAACCTCAGGTTGTATCCCGACAATGACTGTTTTTGCACCGCGCAGCATGATCATATGCGACATGGAACGCAGGGTCCGGGTCGCGAACGAGTCCATTACATCCAGGATAGTGACATCCACTATGACTCCGCGTGAACGGAACTCGCCTACACGATTTACCAGGTCATCCCGTAATTTCAGCAAATCGGCATCGCTCAACTCTGATTGAACAGAAGCGATCAGGTAATCACCCTGTTTAAGAATTGGAACCGACATTTTTCGTTACACCTTTTCGTTACGAATAAAGCCAGTTCCCGGATCTATCCTGACAACCTTGTAGCCTAATAACCGGTCTGCTTCTTCAATCCCGCCTTGCAGGTCGCCTACGGTGTTCATTTTGGTCAGGTCCACACCAAGAGTGACAAGGGTCTGGGCAATCTCAGGTGATATACCTGTAACGATGACTGTTGCACCCATAAGCTGCGATGCATCCACCGTCTGCACCAGATGATTAGCCACTTTAGAATCCACTCCCGGCACACCGGTAATATCCATAACTACGACCTTGGCCCGGCTGGTGCGGATGGTGCGCAATAATTGCTCGGTTAACTGGCGGGCACGATGCGTATCGATCACTCCGATGATCGGCAGGATGAGCATCTGGTCACGAACCTGCAATACCGGAGTTGAGAGTTCCTGGATAGCCTCTTGCTGCTGGCGGACTATTTTTTCACGCTCTTCGACAAAAGCGAGTGCAACGATGGAAAGAATCTTATTGGCAACAGGTTCGTAGATATCCAGTGCTGATGATAATCTCTCCATATCCTGCTGATATCGCTCAAACAGGCTGCGTCCATACACATCGCGAAGAGTGAGCAAACCGCCGATTATTTGTTCGCTCGTCATTCCCCGCAGCACGCCGCGTTCGGCCATGCGTATGGCATAGGTCTGGGCGCCGTCATATTCTCCTGTTTCCAGGCAGACGATACAGGTATCATAGATCGTGATCGATTCGGTCTCAATCTCTTCCTGGTTCAGACCCGCGAGCAATCCCTTGGTAATCATCTGCTCTACCCATTGCTGCCTCAGAAGTTCCCGCTTTTCACGGAAATGATCCACTAACTCCTGCCGCAATTTATCGTTCGGTTTATTGGCTTGTCCGTTTGTCTTTTTCTTTTTCATTACTTCTCCCTTCATAATAAAATTCATAATGCGGTTTTGTTAAAGCCCAGGTCACATTACTCAGGGCCATGACTAAATGTTAAGGATATAGATTGAATAAATACTTTACGACAGAAGTCGCCACATTACAGTTTGGTATAATATTGCATCGAACTGATAAGAAATAAATAAGAAATGAATAAGAAAATAAATACAGTCAGGAATTGATCAAATTTCCAGGCTTTTATGCGCTTTTATATAAGCAACAAGGCCGCCTTCCCGCAATATCCTGTTCATGACAGGAGGGAGCTGTGGAAATTCCAATTCGATCCCTTTTGTTTTATTCCTTAACAAACCCTTTTCCATATCCAGCTCAAGCTCATCCCCCTCCCCTATTTCATCCGTATTGCAGGTTATGGCTGGAAGTCCTATATTTATGCAGTTCCTGTAAAATATCCTTGCAAAACTCTTTGCCAGAACTGCTTTTACGCCCGCAATTTTTATTATCATAGGGGCATGTTCCCTGCTTGAACCCAGGCCGAAATTTTCCCCTGCGACAACGAAATCTCCTTTCTTCACCTCCAGGGCGAACTCAGGTCGTGCCGGTTCCAGCACATGCTTTGAAAGTTCAGGAAGATTAGAGCGCAGATGGAAATACCTGCCGGGAGCAATTACATCCGTGCTGATGCTGTCTCCGAATTTCCATGCTTTTCCCATTTACATCACCTCTCTGGGGTCGGATATTTCTCCTGCCAGGGCTGTAGCTGCGGCAACAGCCGGATTACCAAGATAAATAAAAGAGTCCGGATCTCCCATCCTTCCCTTAAAATTCCGGGGCTGCGTGGCCAGGCAAACCTCTCCATCTCCCAGGATACCCATATGTACGCCATCGCATGCCCCGCATCCCGCACCTGTAACCAGTGCGCCTGCTTCCATAAATGTTTCAATTGTCCCATCTTTTAATGCTTCAATATAAACCCTCCTTGAAGCCGGAGTCACAATGGCCCTCGTATCGGGATTGATCGTATGGCCTTTCAGTATCGATGCGGCAATATGGAGGTCTTCAAGGCGACCGTTACATGAAGTACCTATAAAAACCTCATGGACTTTGACTTTTCCGATCTCGCTGATTTTTTTGACATTATCAACAAGATGCGGAACTGCGATTAAAGGTTCAAGCTCATCTGCTTTAATCTGTATTTTCTTTTCAAAAACAGCATCCTCATCAGACTTCAATTCCCTGAATGCCTCTTCCCTGCCCATGGCTTTCAGGAAATTCCGGGTCTCCTCATCAGGTGGAAAAATACCGGCTTTAGCTCCGGCTTCGACTGACATATTTGCCATTGTGCTCCGGCCTGCAGTACTCATATCATTAATCGTATCACCCGTAAACTCCAGCGCTTTATAAGTAGCCCCGTTGCTGCCGATAGTGCCTATGAGATAGAGAATTATATCTTTGGAATATACTCCTTTTTGCAGTCTCCCGTTCACTTCAACGAGATACGTTTCAGGTACCCTCATCCAGGTCTTTCCGAGGGCTATTGCTGCTGCCACATCAGTACTTCCCATTCCTGTCCCGAATGCGCCCAGGGCCCCGTTCGTGCATGTATGGGAATCAGCCCCGACAATTACATCACCCGGGCAGGCATATTTTTCCAGGGAATTATGATGTGATATGCCATTTCCTACATTGGATAATATTATGCCTGACTTCCTTGCAAAATCCCTCATGAATTCATGATCGTTGCTCAACTCCATCCTTGGGCTTGGAGAAGCATGGTCAAGGAAAAATATGGTCTTTTTCGGGTTATACGCCACTTCTATCCCCATCTCTTTCATTCTTCGTATAGTAAGAGGGCCTGTGCCATCCTGCACGTAGCTCAGATCAACATTAACGATAACGGTTTCCCCTGCATTTACAGCTTTACCGCAATGATTCCCAATTATCTTCTCTGAAAGGGTTTTACCTGCCATGTTTTCTAACCTCCGCTTAATATCCATTCACCAATGATTAAATAGCTTTTCCTTTTGTGCTGTGTTGAATGAGAATCCAGTTAACTTAAAAAATCTTGGAAGACATTGTTATGGAAGTGACCACGGCAGATATGAAAGAACCCTTTGATAATTTCTTGATGACCAGCGACATCCCCGCAGGGGTGGGAATCGAAATAACAAAAGGATTATGTCTCCATATCAATGATACTGGAATTGAACATGGAGACTATCCTGCCAGCAGGATACAGAAGGGACTTGTGCTTTTTCATGAAAATAGAGATCTATCTGAAGAGGGTATTGGATTCGGAGTACCTGTACTCAAGTTCGGGCATGAGACTATTTTTCCGGGAAATAAGTGCGTAACTGCTGAAAAAGATAGTGATATAATAGTGGTTAAGATCGATTATGATATGAACTTAGTAGAGAGAATGGCCGTGAAAAGCTGCAAGAGGATAGACAGCAAAGTTTTTTACAAAACAAAGGAATATTTCTCCTGGTTGCACCGGGAATATCCACTGTTGAGAGGATTCCTCGTACGATCTTCTAATTCATTAAGGCGTACCTGTGATATAAAGACCAGATTCGAAAAGGTTGCATCTAAAGGTATTGCAAGTGTTGTTAATACAATCAATATCAAAAAGGGCACGATTCATGTTAGTGTGGATATAAACAATGTGAAAAAAGAAAGATGCACAGAGGTAAATATCATGAACGAACTGGGCGCAAACAACTTTGACAGCTACCGCGATTCAAACGGGTTATTCCTCAGGGGAAATGCAATAGGGACATGGGATGAGATATTTGCGGATGAGGCATCACTCGTTGATTCTTGCGATAACATAGCTTTCACACTTAACCAAGTAAAGGGAGCCAGGATGTTCAGGGGACGGGAGCTTGTAGAGGAACGCCTGGCCTGGTCCGGATTCGCCTATTTGTTATCTCAGGGCATTATTTGTTTTGATTACGATATCCGGATTGGAGCGCCGAAATGACCTGCGTTCTCCTCATATACCCTTATTTCAATCAGCCGCACAAAAGGACGAGTTTTCGCTTTCCTCCACTTGGGTTAGGATATGTGGCAGCATCCCTCAGGAACGCAGGGTACCATGTAGATTTCCTTGATTGTACCTTTATGAAAAGGGACGATGCCCTAAAGAAAGCCATGAGTATTAAAGCGGATGTTGTAGGGATATACAGCATGGTGACCATGCGCAATGATAGCATCTGGTTCGCAAGACACTTACGGGATAGCTGTGATCTTCTTATTGCCGGAGGTCCGCTTCCTTCCTGTGATCCTGGCTCATTCGTGAAAGACTTTGATGTTGTTGTGAAGGGAGAAGGGGAATATGCTATGTTAGAACTGCTCAGGGTATATGAGAACGGTTGTGATCCTGAGTCCATACAGGGAATCGTATACCGCAGAGGGAATAATGGCTGGTCGGGAGGGACGCAAGGTGAAATAGTTTTCACAGCACCGCGCAAATTAGAACCTGACCTGGATAGAATTGCTTTTCCAGCAAGGGATTTGTTTCCAAATGACAGATACATTGACTACTGGAAGAAAAGGTTCGGGCATGCTACGACCACCGTATTCACAACCAGGGGCTGTCCCTTTAGTTGCGAGTTCTGCAGTAATGCTGTCTTTGGGATTTCTTATCGAGAAAGATCCCCTGCAAATGTAGTGGATGAGGTCGAACAGGCTCTTTCCTTCGGATACGATCGCATTCACTTCGCTGATGACGTATTCACGCTCAACAGGGAACGTGTGCTCAAGATATGTGACGAGATCAGGAAAAGGGGTATTCGATTCAAATGGGAATGCCTGGGAAGAGTCGATTCGATCGATAAAGAACTCTCTAATGCTATGAAGGACGCAGGATGTGATAAGATATACTTCGGTATAGAGTCTGGCAACGATTCGGTGTTAAAACTTATGAACAAGAAGATCACGCTGGAAAAAGCACGCAGGGCAGTTTATGCAGCCCATGAAGCCGGTCTTCGGACCGGGGCTTTTTTCATTCTCTGCTATCCAGGAGAAGACGATGATACTGTGCTTGATACACTTCGTTTTGCTGTCTCTCTTCCTCTTGATTACCTCTCTTTCACCATGCCTTATCCTCTGCCTGGAACTGCCCTTTATGAGAGGGTAAAAAGCAGGATAAAAAAGGAATGGGAAGCCCCGGACAGCCTGATCTCGGATCATGTCCTTACCTTCGATACAGACTTCTCCGAGACAAAAATGAAGTTCGCGATATTAAAGGGAGAAATGCAGTTCGAGATGGCGAAGAGATCGGGGAAGTATTCATTCCTAGTTACTAAACCCTTCGAGATATTGACCAACATTATATTCAGACTAATGGATTAGACGGTTTATACCATTACTGTGAAAATATATTTTTGTCATTCCAACCCAAATATACAAATATGTCGAAATCAATAGAATCAATATTGAAATCTTTATAAGAGGTTTAATATGGATAAAAAAGCAGCCGTAAAGCTATGCATGTGCAGGGGATGTCCCACTTATATCGAATGCAAAGAAGAAATAGCATTTTGTCTTTCAACAACAGGAAAAAGCAAGTGTATTAAAGTGGAAAAAGGATGTCTGTGCCCAGGCTGTCCGGTTCATGATAAAATGGGATTTAAACATGTTTTCTATTGCATCCGTGGAAATGAAGAGGATCAGCTTGCAAAAAAGTAAAACCTGGAAATGCAGCGTATGCGGTTATATTCATACGGGAAACGAACCTCCTGACGAATGTCCCCAGTGCAGCAGTTCTTTTAAAGAATATTCGGAACTAAAGGATAAACAAAAACTCAAATATGATGGAGAAAAGTTTGAAGTATTATTGATAAACGGAAGTTCTCACAGGGGTCACAATACTGGCCTTTTAGTGGATCTGGCGGAAAAAGCCCTTAAAAGAAAAGAAGTGAATTACAGGCGGTTGAATTTGAACGAATTGGATATCCAGCACTGCTGGTGCTGCTACAGTATGAGGGATTCAGCATGCACATACCCGTGCAGGAACCAGCTTGATGATGCGCCTGCACTCCATGAGATGATTGTTGATTCCAGGGCAGTGATTATCGGTTCTCCCATTAACTGGAATAATATGTCTGCGCGATTAAAGGATTTCCTGGACAGGCTGACATGCCTTCAAAACCTTTATTTGCTGAAAAAAGAAGGCTTAACTACAGGGAAAGTTGTCGGGATCTTAGTCAATGGCCATGAGGATGGAGGAGTGAAAACAGCAATGGACATTTTTCTTTACTTTCAACAAATGGGTTATATCCTTGCTCCGTTCGGATTCATATATGCAACGCATGGTGCACAATATAATTCAAAGACAGACAATGATTTTTTTAAAAATGACAAAAGATTAAAAAAAGATGTCGAGGGTATTATCAGCAATGTTATTGAAACAATGAACCAGGATCTTGAAACAAAACTGAAAGACAGGATAATTCCTGTCTGTGAATGATGTACGATAGACGCCTATTTGTCCAAAAAACTTATTAGCTGCCGAACCCTTCTAAAAAGCGGGGTTATATAATGCTGGAAACCAAGGATACCGGACTAAGAGGCGTTCCGGTCGCTGATACAAGAATAAGCGCGGTAGATGGGGAAAATGGCAGATTGATCTATCGTGGATATGATATAGAAGTACTTGCTGAGAACTCAACTTATGAGGAAACGGCCTATTTAATGCTTTATGAGAACCTTCCTAACAGGAAAGAATTAGAAATATTTACAGAAATGCTCGCTTCTGAAAGGAACCTTCCTGCAGGGATTGTCAGGCACATGAAAAAGAGGAAAAAGACTGCCCATCCCATGGATGTTCTCCAATCAGTGATACCGATGCTTGCAGATTTCGATGATGCGGCAAGACTGAATACAAAAGGATCACAGGTAAAAACCTCCTTAAAGCTAATCGCCAAAATGCCAACCATTGTTGCATACTGGGACAGGATAAGGAAAAATCTTGAAATCAGAAAACCGGATGAAAAACTGGGATCTGCTGCAAACTTCCTGTATATGCTTAATGGGGAAATACCTGATATGCAGACTGCAAAGGATTTTGATATATGTCTTGTGCTTCATGCGGAACACTCTTTTAATGCCTCTACTTTCGCTGCCAGGGTTGTGGCTTCGACACGGGCGCATATGTACGCATGTACTGGCGCGGCGCTGGCTGCGCTTTCAGGAGAACTTCACGGCGGCGCCAATGCCCAGGTAATGAAAATGCTTTTTGATATTGATAAAACCGAAAGAGTAGAGAGGTGGATAAATTCAAAACTGGATGCGGGAGAAAAGATCATGGGTATGGGGCATGCGGTTTATAAGACATGGGACCCCCGTGCAAAGATACTTTCCGATATTTCGGAAAAACTCGCGCAAAGGACAGGAAATACAAAATGGTTTGAATTATCCAGGAAAATTGAAAATGTAGTCCGGACGGAATTTAAGAATCGCAAAGGAAAGGAAATATATCCGAATGTGGATTTTTATAGTCCTTCCATTTACTGCGTTATGGGAATTGATCCGGACCTCTTTACCCCGGTTTTTGCATTTTCAAGAATCTCCGGATGGTGCGCGCACATTATCGAAGAGATATTTGCCGAGGCGCAGCCAAAAGCTGTCATTTACAGGCCTGAAGCTGATTATGTCGGGAGATACTGCGGACTTGAAGGATGTAAATACGCGCCTGCAGGAGAACGTGAGTAGGAAAATTACATTACAAAAGCTGCCTTATCGAAAGTATAATACTCTCCTGAATTAATTTCAGTGCACAATGGCGAAGGACTCAATCGGCGTAATATTCGGAAAGACAAGTTCAACAGGTTTCAGGTTTGCTGTTTCTGACAGCCTGGCAACAAGGAGAGCTGACTATATCAAGGTCTGGCATGAATCTGATGGCTGGGCGCTTGCCCAGGTCTCAACGATCACAAGTTCAAGCGAGGATTTCTCGGTGGAAGAAGCTGTGGACGCTGCTGAGGGCACATCAAAAATAGGCGATATGGATGAACATATTATCGCTGATGCTACTGTAATAGGTGTGCGGGATAAAGACGGCGTGCTACGCGTCCCCAAATCACCTTTCAGCCCTGGTGATAAAATATTCAAGGCAGATGATGTCCTGATTAAACAGACCCTGGGTCTTATGCGCGGGGATGTTTATATCGGGCTTCTTGACGGGCAAACCGTCCGGGTAAATCTTGATGCAAATAATCTTGTGCAGAAACATTGCAGCATCCTTGCAAAAACAGGAGCTGGGAAATCCTATACAGGGGGCGTAATTCTTGAAGAGCTTCTTGATAAGGGCGTTCCGCTTCTGATAATCGACCCTCACGGGGAATATGCAACCCTTAAACTCCCGAATGATGATAAACCTTCATCTTTTGAACGCTATGGGTTAACCCCAAAAGGGTATGCATCGCAGGTAACAGTTTATACGCCAGCGAATAAGGTACTCAATCCTGCTGCGGATTCTCTTTTCAGGTTAAACGGAATTAATCTTAGTATTAAGGAATTATCGCAGTTTTTCTCGGATGAACGATCACAGAACGAGACAGGCATATTGTTCGAAGCGGTCTCAAAACTAAAAGTCGAAAAACAGAATTATACTATTGACGACATTATATTTGAGGTTGGCCAGAATAAGAGCAAAGCCAAGTGGAATGTGATCAATAAGCTTGAAACGCTTCGGGAAACCGGGATTCTTGCAGATAAGCCAACTACGATAAATGAACTTGTGCAGGACGGACGGGCTTCGATAATCGATATGAAAGGCGTTAATCCCGACCTCCAGGCCATGATCGTGGCGAAATTATGTGCCGATATTTTCGATGCAAGAAAACTCAATACAGTTCCCCCGTGCATGCTTGTAATTGAAGAAGCGCATAATTTCTGCCCCGAAAAAGGATTTGAGAGAACCGTCAGCACCGATATTCTTCGGACGATCGCTTCCGAAGGGCGAAAATTCGGGCTTGGTCTCATGGTTGTTTCGCAGCGTCCTGCGCGTGTTGACAAGAATATCCTTTCGCAGTGCAATACCCAGATCATAATGAAAGTGACAAATCCCAACGACTTGAAAGCCATCAGCAAAGGGCTTGAAGGCATAGGTTCTGATGTTGAAGATGATATCAAAAGTCTTTCACCCGGTGTGGCGATGATCGTAAGCACCTACATTGAGCGCCCCATCCTTGTGGATATACGAACACGAAAAAGCAAGCACGGTGGAGCAAGTGTTCCTGTCGTCAAAGACCATCTTGATCAAATTCCGGAGACAAGAGTAGTACCGACAGGAATTGATGAGAAATCGATTATTAATTCCCGGAAAATAATTGACAATGCAAGGAATATTCTCGAATCTCCCAGGGCTATTATTGATAAAGCTAAAACAATTATCGAATCAAAACCAGAACCAAAACCAGAACTAAAAGCAGGACCAAAACCAGAATCAAAACCAGAACTAAAAAAACCTGAACAGCCCCGGCAGCATGAAGAGATCAAAGAGCAAATAGAACGAAAAAAGGGAAAACGCGAAACAAGCCTGTATCGCAAAATGTTCGGATCGAGGAAGAAATGACAACTTTAATGGAAATGGCACACTCCGGGATAGTAACAAAAGAGATAAAAAGCGTAGCTGCAAAAGAGGGGGTTGATGCCGGGATTGTAAGAAAACTCATTGCGCAGGGGTTAATTGTCATCCCGCGGAATCTGAAGAGCAGATCTCATCCTATCGGCATAGGTAAAATGATGCGGACAAAGATCAACGCCAATGTGGGTACATCCAGGGATAATGTTGATATCGAAGCTGAAGTTGAAAAAGCCAGGACAGCTGAAAAATACGGTGCAGATACCATTATGGACTTATCTACGGGTGGAAACCTTGATCTGATCCGCAGGCGTATCATGGATTCGGTGAGCGTTCCTGTCGGCTCTGTCCCGATATACCAGGCTGCTGGCAATAGTATCGAAAATATGACTTCTGATGATATGTTCAATGCAGTAAGGAAACATGCAGAAGACGGGATTGATTTTATCACGATACATGCAGGGGTGACATTATCCTCATTCCAGCGCCTGAAAAACAGCGACAGGATACTTGATGTAGTGAGCCGCGGAGGGGCTTTTACGATATCATGGATGGAACATAATAACAGGGAGAACCCTTTTTATTCTGAATATGATTACCTGCTTGAGATGGCAAGGGAATATGAATTGACCATAAGCCTTGGAGATGGCATGCGCCCTGGCTGCATAAACGATGCATCGGACAGGGCGAAATTTGAGGAGTTCATAATCCTTGGCGAACTCGTTAAAAGAGCACGGGCAGCGGGTGTCCAGACTATTGTTGAAGGTCCGGGACATGTTCCTGTTGATGAGATCGGACTTTCAGTAACTGCAATGAAGCACCTGACCGGAAATGCACCGATATATCTTCTTGGTCCTCTTGTCACTGATATCGCGCCCGGATATGACCATATTACCGCAGCCATAGGCGGGACGGTTGCAGGAATGCATGGAGCGGATTTCCTGTGCATGACCACGCCTGCCGAGCATCTTGCCCTGCCAGATGTTGAGGATATAAAAGAAGGAACGATCGTGACAAGAATTGCGGCGCATGCTGCCGACCTTACAAAAGAAGGGGTAAGGGAACGGGCGCGCGCCCATGACCGCAAGATGGCACTTTCGCGGCGCGATCTTGACTGGAGCGGTCAGTTCGGAAATGCAATAGACCCTGATAAAGCAAAAGCGATCCATGCAAGAAGCAAGAATGTTGATACCTGTAGCATGTGCGGGGAATTGTGCTCGATCAAGATGATGAGAGATGTCATGGGAAAAAAATAAGAATATAAAAAAAAGAAATTAAATCAAATTAATTATTTCTTGGGTTTTGGTTTTCCTTTTGTCATTTTTTTTGCCATTAGTTTTTGCCTCCTGACTTTAAAAAGTCTTATTGAATATAATAATTTTTTATATATAAATCTTCCTGAGGATTTATCCAAAAAAATGATGAGATTCTTTTTCATCCTCTTGTAAAATATTTTATTGCTAAAACTACTATGACCATCAACACAATCAACATATCTTTTGTGCCGCCGCCACAGCAGCCGCTTGTTTATATTTTTAAGTTTCAATCCTTGTTTTAATGGATGTGCTTCTCGGATTTTTCATGATGACGCCACGTACTTATGCATTTAATTTATCGTTCGTAAGCATTATTGTATATGATTGAGATACATAATTGAAATTAAGTACACACAGGAGCAATAATTCATGGATATAAATTTCAAAAATAACTTCATTCAACTCTGGAAGAAATATTTCGATAACGCAGAACTTCCCATGGCATTTTATTATACCGGGGAAGAGGGTCATGCCAGGCTCGTTAAACCCGGTACTGTCCCGAGATGCGTTATTGGTGCATTGCAGAATGTAAGAAAAGGTGAATCTTATTGTTTCGACATCGGGTCCATTGGATGCTTCGGCGGAAAAAGATATCTTGGTTTTTCTGAAACGATAATGCCCAGCTTCGAATATTTCCTCTCATGCGGCATTCCCGGGGAAATGGAAGGCGAACGGTACAAGAAATCCCCCGAACTCGTAAAGGAACTGATGAATAAGCAGCCTGTTTTCAGGGCGCCTGCAAAGTACATTGTTTTTAAGAGATGGGATATGCTTGAAGAATCGGATAATCCCGAAGTGGTAATCTTCTTTGCAAGACCTGATGTCATGTCAGGACTTTTCACCCTGTGTGGATTTGATGAATCCGAGCCCAATGGGGTTATTGCGCCATTTGGCGCAGGATGCGCTTCTATTATCCAGAACCCCTATCTTGAAAAGGATTCAGATAGCTCGAAAGGGATTATCGGGATGTTCGATGTTTCAGCACGCCCCTATGTTTCCGCAGATGAACTGACATTTGCGGTTCCCATAAATAAGTTTGACTCACCTTTCAAAGATGATCGAAAATCCGCTATCTATTGCCCATATGTGTGTTAGCCTAACAAACGGTTAGTCCTATGCTTATCGTTTTTTAAAATTC
>VEPM01000016.1 GCA_012026795.1 Candidatus Methanoperedens sp. | reverse complement strand
GATCAGCACTGCGATACTCAACCAAGCAAAAATGATGAAACGCTTCAATACTTTAGTTCCAAGTATCGGTCGCTGGTTTTGGTCAATTAAGATCATTGAAGGGCGAAGTACAAATAGGTTGAAAGCCATTCCTCCAATCCACCTCACAGTTGCCAGATAATGCAGCCAGAGGGTTATGATGTTTATTATTTCCATTATATCACCTCTTTTATATGAATAAATTACTGCCCCAGTCTAAAACAGGGGCAAGACATTTTAATTTTTGTTTAAGGCTTGTTCGTATTCTTCGCTATCCATATCTTTATTTTTGTTTTCTGTGGAATCATGCGGCTGCTGGTCTTTATTTTTATTAATGGGAAGACACTTTAGGCACATTTTTTTCACCTCCTTTTATCTTTATAGTTACTTCAGTTAATAAAGTATTTAAACTATCAAGTTTAAAGTTAAATAGCAGCTATCAAAAAAGGAAGTCGCTATGCAAAAGGAAAGCAAGAGATGCGCTATACGCGAGGACGATATTTGTTTGTGTTCTATTGAAGGTATCATGGGCATCCTCAGCAAGAAATGGGCTTTACTGATTATCAGTGCAATAGGAAATAACCAGAAATTGCGCTATAATGAACTTGAAAAAAAACTGGGTGTAATAAGTCCAAAAACATTGGCAGATAGATTAAAAGAACTGGAGAATGCAAGCCTGATCAAAAGAGAATCATTTCCTGAAATACCTCCGAGAGTGGAGTACTCGCTCACAAAAGAAGGAGCAGAGCTTAGAGATGCTATAATGCCTCTGATAAAATGGGTCTCATCGAGAGATGTAGAAGTAGTAAGATTCAGACGAAAATGAGATTTGAGCGAAGCAGAAAATCATCTATAAAATCATCACTGAGAGTACTATTCCTATCAGCACTACCCAAAGGATATCTACCTTAAAAAGCAAGGCAACAAATGCTAAACCTGTAAAGATAATGCGAGGGAAATCCCACGGGATGTTCAAAGCAAAGCGAAGAGTGACACTCAGAAGAAGCCCCACAAAAGAACACAGTATGCCGCCAATAGCTATGTTGAAGTATGGTGAAGTCCGAAGCCTATCGAAGTAGGGCGCAATGCCAACAACAAGTAGAAAAGAAGGTAAAAATACACTAATAGTGGCAATAACTCCCCCAATAGGCCCTTACAGCAAATAGCCAATGAATGTTGCGGTAATCACTATCGGCCCTGGAGTAACCTGCCCCAGAGCCATACCATTGAAGAAGGTCAGACCATCCATCCAGGAATGTACCTCTACAATCTTATGGAACATGATAGGAACCGATGCAAACCCACCACCAAAGGCAAACAAATCGATCCTGAACATGAGGGCAGCAAGGTCGAACAGCCCGCGATGAACAAAGAAGAGTATAACGAATCCTATAACTGCAGCCGATAAAATTAATAAAATAGGTCTTGTAAAGCATGAATTAATTGCTGAATCAGCAGTCTGTTGGGGGAGAGTCTGCCTGTTATAGAGCATAAGCCCTAAAATTACTGCCAACAGGATTACCACGATCGGATTCACCCCCAATCCAAAAATAATGGCAGCAACGATAGCAATGATAAAGTCCTTCCATTTTTTCAGATATGTCCTGCCAAATGACACAGTAGCAATAGCAACAATGGCCACAATTATAGCCTGAAGTCCATTAAACGCCGAAACTACCGCAGTAAACTATACGTGCGTACGTATAGAGCCGAAAGTGCCATCATAATAATAAATGCAGGTAGACCAAAGCCAGCGAAACTCACCAAAGCACCTGCCACCCCCCGCGCTCTTAGACCTACATAGGCGGACGTTTGCATGGCAGTTGCCCCGGGTATTGTTTGACAAAGAGCCACACCATAGCGAAAGGTTTCCTCATCAAGCCAGTGTTTCTGTTCAACTGCCATTTTGCGAATGTAGGCTACCATAGCTGGGCCGCCAAATGAGGTGGCTCCTAACCTCAGAAAAGAAGTAAACAAGTGGGTTATTGAGGGATTCTTATTATCCCGTTGAGATTGGAAATGTTTCATACTGTCTTCTTCTCCAGAAATTCCTATTGTTTTTTACACAATCTCAATAGCTAGACTCATTAAATTAAGCTTATGACTAATTTTTGCCTTAAAATAGGGGTAAGAGAAGTTTGGGATATCAATCACTTTGAGGAACTCTATCTTTTTTACCTTCTTACTGTTGCAATATATCCGAGATCATTCACAGACTTTGCTATATCTGATGCTGCCACTATTGCCGGGTCGTACTCCACGACAGCCATTCTCTCATTCAAAGAAACCTTCGCGCTTTTTACACCTTTCTTTTTTCCAAGCGCGAGTTCTATGCCTACATAACATGCCCCGCAGCGCATTCCAGCAATATCAAGAACCACTTTTTCCATGTTGCACCTCGTTTTTTTATTTTATTTGTTAATCAGCTACTTTATTTGATTTTGACAGAAATCTTCTTTCTCGTTACAGGTATTAATTTTTTCCACTCGATAGTGCAGTCTTTTTCTATCTTAAATTCCTCGGTTGTCGAATTGGGTGAGTTCCCATTAACCTCATAAATATAAAGTCCCTCTTCACCGTCGATTGCCATAACAAACTCTCTGTCGCCAACAATTTTTAATTCTACTCCAGATACCTTTCTCAGGGCTTCCAGAATACTGGCGCCTCTCTGCAGCTTGATCTCATATGAATCGGCAAGTTCATCAAACATGCCACAGATATTTTTTATTTTACTAACAAGTACATGGGTCTTGCCAAACTTTTTTATTTCAATTAAACCTGCCTTCTCCATAAGCTTTGCATGTTTAGCCACTACCGGAACCGAGAGGTTCAATTCTCTTGCAAGACCAGCGATATGTATTTCTTTCCTGGCCAGTATCTTAAGCATTTTCTGTCGCGTAGTACTGCTAAGCGCTTTAAAAACATCGTTAGCCATATGGGTAACAACTGTTGCTTGAAAGGTTAAATATTTTATCTCTTGAGTGTTTATCCAGCTTAATAGAGGTATAATATGACAGAAATGAGTAGTGAATACAGGTACGGATATGAGTATCGATACGAATTGGACTATGCAATGCTCGCAAGGCTTGCTGTAATTTTTCTGACAATAGTTCTTGCAATTTATATCATAGGATTTGCAAACTTTGAAAGCTTCCCTGCACTCCATGAGGGATTCCATGACCTACGCCACGCAGCAGGCTTCCCCTGCCATTAAAGGATCACTGAATTTTTTATCGATCTTGAAAGCAGGGATTGTCACAGGTATAGCAGCAGGCGCAACCCTTGGAGGACTTCTCCTTTTATTTCTAACACCAATTATACTGGAAGCGGAAACTTACGAAGCCCAGATACCAGATTCTCATCCATTAATTTCAAGGAACATTGTTCACTTCTGGACTTTCGCTGGAGCAATCGTGCTTGGAATCCTCTACTCTACAATATTTACATTCGTGTATACCATGGTTCAACACAGGATTCCTGTGAAAAACACTCAGTTCAAAGGTCTGATTCTGGCATTAAATGGTTTCCTTGTGGCAGTGCTCGTCCCTTCTCTCTATCTGCCGCCAAACCCGCCTGGCATAGAAACTTCGCTGCCTGTGATGGCAAGGCAGAGCATCTTCTTTGCCATAATCATCGCAGGGATTCTTGCTTCAATAGCCTTCTGGGGAATCTATTCACTTTTATCCTTGGAATATAATTCCATGTTAGGACTTTCGACCGGCGCTTTTGCCTTTGTTGTTATAATAATTATTGCATTCGTGTTGTCGCCCTCTAATTCCAACATACCGTTAATTCCTTCCGATTTGCTATGGAGATATAGGGTCGAAAGCCTTGGAGCCATGTTTGTCTTCTGGGCAATTATGGGAGTTATGACCAATGGTATACTGGACTATTTCAGACCACAAGTTGGGATTTCAGAAAAAGCAATCTGTTAAAAACGTCCTGCCTACTCAGGCATCTTCATCGGGCTTTTCACGCCCAGATACTTTCCAGGACAAAGTTCAAATTCTTTTTTACACTTGGGTGAGCAGAAGTAATACATTTGGCCCATATATCCGGCCGTGTATTCTGCTGTTCTATCAACACGCATCCAGCAGACCGGATCAATAGGCATAGTATTTTGTTTGTAAGTAGTTCTTTATAAGATTTTTGTTTTTAAAATTTGAATCGCAATCTATTTATGACATATTATCATGACAGATTAGTGTTACGAAGTTGAAATTTTGTAACATTAATTAAATATATTTCACAAATATTGTGTTAATAAGAGGAGGAAAAAATGATAAAAATGGTAATTAAATCGGAATTCAGACCAGAGAGAGGGATTATTCGATGGTATTAGGATTGGATTTGGCTACACCCTTACTTCTATTAACTGGATTAATAGCAGGAATCAGGCACGGCGTAGATTGGGATCATATAGCCGCTATCAGCGATATCACAAGCACGCAGAACAAAATAGGTAAGGGTGTATTTATGAGCTTACTATATGGGCTGGGACACGCGAGCGTGGTCGCTGCCATTGCCATGGGTTTATTGCTTTTGAGTTTCACACTGCCGCAGGGCGTTGATAGATTTATGGAAACAATTGTAGGTGTTACGCTGATTATTCTTGGAATTTATGTCTTCTATTCACTTCACAAGAAAAAAGGAGAGGACTTCAGGATGCTGCCAAGGTGGGCGCTGGTAGCTAACGTGGTTCTTAATTCGTATAGCTGGTTGAAAGCGAAGCTAACCAGAACCCCTCGAAAGCACCATCATGTTCTTAAAAACGGGTACGGAAACAGAGCATCATATGTAATAGGTATGATCCACGGAGTAGGCGCAGAGACCCCCAGCCAGATGATGCTTTTTGCCCTGGCGATTAGCGCAGGTGCTGCGGCACGCACTGAAGTAGGAGCAATAATTATCGTGGTGTATTCCCTGGGCCTTGTGATAACCAACACTCTCATGGGTGTTCTTGGAGCATACGGTTACATAAAATCTACCAAACGTCAGAGACTTTATCGTTCTGCAGCTTTTGTAACAGGTTCTTTCAGCATGGTTCTGGGGATATTATTCCTATTCGGAGGGGTTGGTTATCTTCCGAATCTCGAAGCTCTTATTGGCTAAATTATAAAATTTTATTAAAATTAAGGATTAACATTCTATCTCCAGCACCACGGCCCCCACATAATCACAGCTATTGCACTGGTACTGATAGCCTGTTTTCAGGCCCATATAATATGTGACCCCGGCAGAGCCGCAGACAGGACAGATAAGTATCCTTCTCCCTTTTGGTTTTTTAAGATCCTCAAGCATCTCCTTTTCAATAGCATCCAGATCGTCCTCGATCATATCTGCGCCTCCTGGCAATTCAATAAGCATATCAACATAATGGTATCAATTCCCTCAACATTGAAATCTTTATTCACTGGTCATATCTTATAGCATCCACAGGTCTCATCTTAGCTGCATGCCTGGCAGGTATTATCCCTGATAGTATGCCTATCACGACCGAAAATCCAATGGCAAATAAGATGGTTCCTGCAGTGATCGTCGCCCTCATATCTCCTCCAAATCCAAGCGCCTGGATTCCCAGATAAGGGATTAGCAGGGAAATAGCAGCACCAAATATTACTCCAATTATCCCGCCCACGAGCCCGAATATTCCTGACTCGATAAGGAAAAGTTTCATGATCTCACGTTCACTTGTTCCAATTGCCTTCAATAACCCTATCTGCCTGGTTCGTTCCATGACCGACATGAACATGGTGTTGGCTATACCTATTGCTCCCACAAGAAGCGAGACAGCAGCTATCGCACTTAAAAACAGTGATAAAGTCTGGGTCACACCCGACATCTGTTCACGGATTAGGGCAGATGCTATGACTGTAAAATCCTTTGTTCGTGGATTTACCTGCCTTGAACTCATAAGCTTCTGCTCAATATCAGCTTTCAGGTATTCTACAAGAGAGGCATCCGTTGCTTTAATGACCATAGATGTAAACTGATTACTTGCTACTTTTTCAGTGATAACTTCTCTTGCTATCTCAGCGGGCATATAAATCCCTGTATCACTGCCACCTCCTAATCCACCTGACTGCTTGAGAATACCCACAACCCTGAAATTTTTCCCCCCGATAGTAATTGGACGGTTAAGCGTTATTGGTTGAAGGAAAGCCCCATAAGCAAGATTATACCCCACGACGATCGAATTAGAATCTCCGGACTGGAGATACCTTCCATCATCTAATCCTGTATTATCCATCTGTCTCCAGACCGAAGTATCGACGCCGGTCACTGATACAACTGTTTTTTCATTATCATATTTCAGGTCGGCTTTACCTGAAACAAGCCCGTTTACGTACATCACTCCAGGCACCTGTTTGATCACCCTGTAATCTTTATCTGTGAGGTTGATCGAAGAACTCGTGCTAACAGACCTGTCTGTATGCATCTCGCTATGCACACCTGTTGCCCTGAAATATCCAGGGATCACGGTTATTATATCAGCGCCAAAGCCGCCGAGCCTTTGCTGCACATTTTCCTTCATTCCCTGCCCTATGGAAATAATGGCGACGACCGAGGCGACGCCTATGATCACGCCCACAATGGTAAGCCAGCTTCTCATCCTGCTTTTCCTTACGTGGGAAAGAGAAAGAAGGAAGATATCCAGAAGCCTCATTTTCTTCTCTGCCTCTGGAATTTCATCCTCTGGTACATCCCGGTGATGCTCTTTCGCTGCCAGAAACCAATGATGCCAAGAAGCACGATCCCGATATAGGGAGCAAAGCTAAGCGCCAGTCCGGAATAATTCGTTCCTCCACCATGCATAGCCGCATGCTGGTCATTAGAATCCTTAGATGTGGCGCCAGCCATCCCGCCGGAAAGTCTTACAGGAAGCTTCTTATCTATCGATCTTCGCACACCGGCAGCATCCGTATACAGTATTTTTATTGCCATATCAGATCTTCCGGCCTGAGAGACCTGGAAATTTGCAGAAGTATAGTCTCCGGAGTTCAAATTGCCTATCACCTGTGTATTGCTCCCGGAAACACTGAAACTGTTCTGGGGTGGTATTTCCACGCTAACCGCTTTAGCCGGATTTACCCCTATATTGGATACACTGAGGAGAAAACTGCTTCCCGATTCCTGGTAACTTAACTCAAAATCCGTGATCCCTGCAACACCCAATCCGATGGAATCACTTACAGAGTAATTGATCCCTGATATCTTGATGGGTATATTATAGACACCGGTCTGCGCCTGCGAATCAACTATCATATCGAATTTGATCTTTGCCTCTTCACCGGGCTTGAGACTTCCAAGGAAAAATCGTGTACCTGACCCTGTTATTGAAAATACTGATGCAAGGTGTTCACTGCCAGTGTTGATATCAACGTAGAGATTTCTTGCAACGCCCGATCCTTCGTTCTTGAATTTTAATATAACTTCATTTGTAGATCCCGGTGCGATAGCAGAGATAGAAGTGTTTGAGAGTGTTACAATCGGCGTGCCTTTAATGACGAGTATCCTGTCTTTTAACGCTACTGTGGTGATTCTGTCGCTCTCTTTATCTTTTGTGGTGACATATACGGTAAACTCGTATTCTCCTTCCAGTGTATTTTGATCTATATGGACTTTAAAACTGGCTGTTCGCATGTCATTCCAGTCATCCATATTGCCGAGTGACACTTCAGTATCCAGAACGTGTATGGTTTTTTCCGTAGCATTATTTGCCGGAACCAGTTTCACAACAGTGTCTACCATCGATGTGCCATAGCCAATGTTATTGATCGGGACCCAAACAAAGACCGTATCTCCCGGATATACCGGTTCATGTTCAGTTACAAGATAATCAGTCGATGCGGCCGTTCCCTGCAAAAATAGCAGCAGGATCAGCAAAAAGATAACACATTTTCTTATATGATTCATAGATTCATTACTCCGTTATGATGCAAGTTTTCCGTCTATCATTCTCACAGTTTTATTCGCCCTTCCCGCAATTTTTTCATCATGAGTGATCATGGCGATCGTGACGCCTTTTGCATTCAGGTCTGTGAAAATATCCAGTACCTCTTTTCCTGCTTCCGTATCGAGATTACCGGTTGGCTCATCAGCTAAAATTAATAAGGGATTTGTAGAGAGAGCTCTTGCAATCGCTACTCTCTGGCTCTGGCCTCCTGACAGCTGGGAAGGATAATGATTTGCGCGGCCGGAAAGGCCAACAAGTTGCAGCAATTCCTCTGACCTGTCCCAGATCTCTTCTTCAGCGAACTCATGTACTCTCATGGGTAACTGGACATTTTCAAGAGCTGTTAACGTTGGATAGAGATTGTGGGATTGAAAGACAAAACCTATTTTCTTACCTCTTATACGGGAGAGTTCCAATTCTGTAAGGGCAGCAATATCCTGTCCTTCAAGGAACACCCTGCCTTTTGTCGGTATATCAAGACAGCCTATCATGTTCAATGCTGTTGATTTGCCGCTTCCGCTTGGCCCCATGAGAGCCAGGAATTCACCAGGTTTTATCTTTAAGCTCAGGCCTTTAAGTGCCGGAACTTCCACTTCACCCATTCTGTATATCTTCCATACGTCATCAAGTTCAATAATGTCCAAAGATGCCTCCTGATATATTGTGCTCAACTTTCGATTACTTTACAGGCAATGTAAACTATTTACTTTACAAGTAGTGTAAAGTAAATAGTTTGCGGTTTAAAAAATTAAAGTCTGGTTATTTATTTCATTGGATTTTTAAAGCACAAATGAGATTAATATAAAGAGAAGAATCACCTATTATGGAAACAATCGGTGCATAGTAATGTCTATAATAGAATTAATGCTATTAGTCTTTTTGATTAACCTGCCTTTCGGCTACTGGAGGTATAGTGCCGCTAGGTTTTCCAAAAGATGGATGATGGCTGTGCATATTCCTGTACCATTCATTTTTTTATTGAGAGTACTTTCAGGTTTCGGCTGGACTGTTGTACCACTACTTATGATATCCGATTTTGCAGGGCAGTTTGCGGGGGGTGAGCTTAGAAAGCTTGAGGCTCATTAAGTGAGATCAATCACATTGCCGGATGCAAACCAGCTAAGCCATAATAGAAGTATCCCTGTAAGAGCAAACGCTACAGGAACAAAAGCAAATACCGCCTTTTTACCTGCATGATTCTTGGTTATGGAGGCGCCCAAAATCATGCTCCAGATAAATGTGCTGCCAAGCAGGATAATCGATGCAGGCACAAGTATATTGAAGAACTCAAGAGAATCGTCGCCCATCGCAATAATAGCCGTGCCTACTTCTAAGGGGAGAAAGATATAACCGAAATTGGTGATAGCTTCCTTGTATTTGATGCCGCTTAAAGCCGAGGCTATTGTGCATACGATTAAGTAAAGCGACGCTGTGAGAATCATAGATCCGAGAGCAAAAAAGGGGAAAGGCAGTTCAGGAAGTACTACTTCCCATCTGATGAACGCCATATACATGCCTATCAAGCCTGCGATGAATATCGATTCCCATATATCAGGGGAGTAAGGTTTAAGCACCTCAGCGCCAGGTACGCGAAGTCCGATATGCATGCCGTCACGAGGGCAGTTCTTAACACAGTTCCAGCATTGCAGGCAGTATCTATTGGAATCAAGCTGGTTAGGATTTAGGAACATGGGGCATGTTCCTGCTCTCCTTGTACCTGTAAGGCATTCTTTTGTACTGCAATTTTCGCAAATAATGTGCCTGGGGCGTATCCCTAATATGCTCAGTCTGGCGATTCTTGCAAGCCAGCCTCCGATAGGGCACAGATACCTGCACCATGCGCCCTTTCTAAAGAGAAAGCTAACTGCCACTGCCAGCAGGAATATCGAAATAAACAGCGTGGTTCCGAGGCGCGCCACAGATTGGAACGGACTGGACTTTATAATAATTGTGATAGCGACAAAAGAAACTGGCAGTATCCAGCCGGCTCTTATGTATGGTGCATTGGATGCTTTTCCAAGAAGTTTATCCGATACAAAGCGGGTAGCATCCGCAATACCTCTCAATGGGCAGAGGTTGCCGCACCAGAAACGTCCCAAAAACACCGCGGATACAGAAACCAACGGCAGCCAGATTATCCAGATAACAAAATTCCAGAGATTGTTATCAGCTCCTTTCAAATAGAACTGTCCTAGCCTCAGGTATCCTCCCTGAAAAGGACCGATGCCAATGCCGAAATAGCCTGCTACCAGCAGGAAAGCGAAAAATATCCCCGTGAGGATCAGCATGATATTGGGCACCCACCGGCTTTGCACAAAACCATAAAACCAGTGCTGGCTTTTCAGAGGGCTGAAAGGGTCTGCATAATCTTTTTCTTTAATGTATCCTGTGAAATCAATCGACAGGTATCCTATGAGCGCCAGGTAAGTAAGATAGAACATAACCTGCAAAACAGAAGGCTGGCTGCTGTAACCAAAAAGGGCAGAAAACAAACTGCCCAATACGCTGTTTTCGCTTATAACCTGACTTGTATCCCAGGCTGCAATGGTGCCTGGAAGAAGACCTGCCGCCTGCAATGCGCGGGTCGCTTGTCCTGTTAATCCAGCAGCGAAAACGATCAAAATAAATCCAGTGTATTTGAAGAATTTTCTGAGATCGAGCGTGTACATGCCTTTGAACATTAACCCTGTGAAAAATGCAGTAGTAGCTATGCCAAGCAGCGTTCCTGTTAAAACACTGTTCAAAGAGGATGCTGCCAGTGTTCCTCCAAGAAAAAGAACAGTCTCCACACCCTCCCTGAAAACAGACAGGAATGCTAATCCGGCTATTCCGAAAACTCGCCTTGAAGATATAATACTCTCAACTTTCTCATGAAGCTCCCCTTTGATTTCTCTGGAATGCCTGGACATCCAGAATATCATGTAGGTTAAAACAGCAACAGCAGAAAGTGCGGCAATACCCTCGAAAGCCACTCCCGATACCTTATACAGCTCTCCAAAAATCAATGCCACAAGGATACTTGCTGCAACTGCTGCGGCTGTGCCGATATACAGGTATCTGTAAAGATCTTTCCTGCCTATTTTTCCAAGATAAGCAGCCAAAATGCCAATTATTAGTGCTGCCTCTGTTCCTTCCCTTAAAGTTATCACAAATGATTCTATCATCCTATTACCTTCTATTAGGATTACCTAAAGTATAGTTATGGTATACCGAATTAGTTGTATTAATAAGTTTTGCCTTAAAAATTTAAAGCAATTCAATCGAAAATCTTACTAATTTAAAGCAAAATAACATTAAGATAGCATAACATATAACGCGCATAAAGATTCATAAGGAGAAGTGAAAAATTGGGCTTTTTTGACAAATATTGTGAAAAATGCGGCATAAAGGTTGACAAGAAGACGGCACCTCAGCGTTTTGGGAAGCATTTTTGCTCAGATAAACATGCCGAAGAATATGCGTCTGATATAGATAACAAAAGAAAATCTCCTCAACAGCAATGCGGTGGCTAATGCTGCCGAAATATCTAGAAGTAAATTTGGTATAGTGCAAACTCGATTCAGGGAAATACTGATACTTTTCAAAGAGGTGAAAAATATGAAAAAGAAGACTATGTTAGTGATTGGAATTCTCGGAATCTTACTGTCAGTCGGCGCAATGTCTGTCGCAATGGCGCAGAATACGAGCGATCAGAAAACAAAGGACATGGAAAATCATGAATGTACTCCAGAGATGATGGAGAATATGTCAAAAAACTGTCCTGAGCAGATGATGCAGTCGGAAACGCACGAAAACATGATGAATGCTACGAGCGAAAGTTCAATGATGAACAACGGCAATACAGAAGAGAGTACTGAAATAGCAGAAGCTGATTATTGTGGAGACGGGGATTCTGACATGGGTTCAATGATGGGTTCTAGCGCAGTAGCAACGAAGGCTATGCTGTAAACCCTTTTTATTTATATTTAAAATTTTTTATCGTCCGAAAAACATCGAGTAAGAAAACATATTTCGAACTTTTAAAGAAAACAATACTTTTATTTGTATTTTTAAACCACAACCCACATTAAAAAGCAAATTCTATTAGTAACTTAGTGACCGGAAAAAAAAACTCCTATCGAACTCTTTTTTTTCCAAACCACCGGTCACAACCACCTCTTTACACCCACCGTAAAGTATAAATATACTTTACACCCATTGTAAAGTAGAGGATTATGAGTAAATGAGATGAAAGATATGAACAGAAAACAAAGAAACATGCTCGGTGTCGGGATAGTAGTTATACTTATATTATTTCTTGGAGTGCAAAGTTTCAGTAACGCGCTCTCATTTTACTATGAAGTGGATGAATTTGTTCAGAAAGCTGATACATTGGACGGTAAAATCGTAAATGTTAATGGCACTATACTTAAAGGCTCGACGGTCTGGGTGCCGGAAAAAGCCTTACTGACATTTAAACTTGGGGATAAAAACTCTTCAATCACTGTCGTATCAAACCAGGGAATGCCGGGAAATTATAAAGAAGGGATCCCGGCAGTTGTTACCGGGATTTTCATAAATGGTACTTTCGAGGCAACCCAGGTTGTTACAAAATGTCCCTCTAAATATGGCGGTGATCTTGATCACGGAGATCATAACGAAACATAGAAAGGAGAAAAAAAATGGAATTAGGTGAAACAACATTAATTATCGCACTGTTATTGACCGTATATGCACTCGCTGCGCATATAATCGGGATATGGAAAAAGAAAAACGAACTTATCGACAGCGGCAGGATCGCTATAATCGGTGTCGCTGTGCTGACCACTATTGCTTCCATCTGGCTTTTTAATCTATTTATTAACCGCAACTTCCAGTATGAGTATGTGGCAATGTACAGCAGTCTTGACCTGCCCATGCTATATACGATATCCGCTTTCTGGGCAGGAGCTGACGGTTCATTATTGCTCTGGGCCTGG
This sequence comes from Candidatus Methanoperedens sp., assembly GCA_012026795.1. Lineage (NCBI taxonomy): Archaea > Methanobacteriati > Methanobacteriota > Methanomicrobia > Methanosarcinales > Candidatus Methanoperedentaceae > Candidatus Methanoperedens > Candidatus Methanoperedens sp. The sequence continues at coordinate 75,031 of VEPM01000016.1, read as the reverse complement.
CTCATTTCGATCTATATTGCCATGATAGCAGTGCGGGGAAAATCCTATGATAACCTGATGAAACATGCAATGGTCATTATTCTTGTTACTCTCTCTTATTTCTTCTATATGTTACTTACAGTATCCCGTCCATTCAGGATGCTTGATTTCTTGCCGGTAGACGGCAACGGGTTAAATCCGATACTCCAGGATCCCGGAATGTTTTTCCATCCTCCAACACTTTTCTGGGGTTACGCCGGGGTATTGATCCCATTCGCCCTGATGATCGCCGGTATCTATCTTTCAGATGATACATGGACATATCGCGCACGCCGCTGGGCGCTCTGGGCCTGGCTCGGACTGGCTCTTGGCAACATGTTCGGGAGCTGGTGGGCATACACAGTGCTCAACTGGGGCGGCTTCTGGGGCTGGGATCCTGTTGAGAACGCTTCGTTCCTTCCCTGGCTAACAATGACTGCATTCTATCACAGCACTATGATACAGGAACGTAAGGGCGGGATGAAGTTCTGGAATATCCTTCTCATCCTTTTCACATGGGAACTCACAGTATACGGAACGCTACTCACCCGGAGCGGTATAATCGCTTCTGTCCATACTTTCGGGCAGTCTGTGACAGCTCCTTATTATATCAACTACATGATCGTAGTACTTGCAGCCTCCCTGGCTCTCGTTGCATGGAAATACAATACGATAAAAAGCAAGAAAGTCCTGGAATCTCTTGTATCCCGTGAAGCAAGTTTTCTATATAATAACTGGATATTCATGGCCTCTACCGTATCAGTGTTGTGGGGAACCTCATATCCTCTCCTGTCTGAAGCATTCCGCGGCTATAAAGTGATGGTTGGCCCGGGTTTCTACAACCAGGTGAATGTACCTCTTGGCATAGCACTTCTATTCCTGATGGGTATATGTCCTCTTATAGCATGGAGGAAGGCATCTGTTTCCCATCTTGAGCGAAACTTTACAAAGCCTCTTGCAGCAGCTGTTATTACAATGATAATTGCTTTTGCCATCGGGATACGGGATTTCTATGCTCAGGTCGCGGTTGCAGGCTCTATACTTGTCATATCAACCCATCTTCTGGATATGTCCAGGATCGTGAACAAACAGAAAAAGCTCGATGATGCAGGAACTTTAAAGAATATTTACAGGGCATTCATGAACAGCCGCCGCACCTTTGGAGGCTACATGTGTCATATTGGAATCCTTATGATAATTGTGGCAGCCGCAGGTGCGGTAGTGTATGCACAGGATCAGACATTTAACATGAGGATTGGCGGCACGTATACCGTGGGCGATTATGATTTCAAGCTCACAAATATCGACCAGTATCCAGAAAACAACAGGGAGGTGCAGGCTGCATATTTTGATGTGTATAAGAACGGCGGGAGAATTTTGACAAAAGCCACGGCGCTCATGTATTACTATCCAAAGCAACAAAACACCAATGTCAAACCCATGGCTTACACAGTGGGCATCGATGACCTTTATTTCTCAGCCCAGGCCATAACAGCTGACAGCGCCACTGTTAAGCTCAAAGTGATGCCATTGATGTTCCTGATGTGGCTGGGCGGATTCCATGTGCTTATACTGGGGATAGTGATAAGCCTGTCAACAGTTGTGCCGATAAGGCGAAAAATGACATCTGATGATATAAATATAAATCAAAACATTAAAAAAATAACGACGGAGAGTTTACATGATATATAAAGTGATTTCAATTTGGTTCCTTCTTCTTGTATTTGCAGTGCCGGTACTGGCAGTGACCGAGGAAGAGATTTTCTCAAACTTAAACTGCCCGGATAAAGAAGGCTGTACTATGATCGTCGTCGATTGCACATGCCCGAGCTCGCTTAAGATAAAAGATGAGGTAAGGGCTATGATGGCCCAGGGTCTTTCCGAGAAAAAAATATACGATAATCTTGTTGTAGAGTATGGAAAAGGGGTTCTTGCAACACCCCCAAAAGAAGGGTTTGACTGGATTGTGTGGCTTGCCCTGCCTGCTGGCGTAATAGTAGGAGGGGTCGTTGTCTATAAAATCAGCAAGAAGAGACTGGATGAGAACGAGGAATTTGAACTGGAATATGAAAAGTTCTTGCAGGAGAAAGAAAAAAATGAATAAATTATTATCAGTTTTTATAGTTTTTGTCATTTTCATAGGTACAGCATCAGCTGCTGATATCACCGGTAGTGTTGTCTCTCTCGGTAAAAACCTTCCCGACCAAAAAGTTGAACTGAGCAGAGTAAACACTACAGAGAGCGCTGAAACAGGTATAGTCTATAAATTCATTCCAGTTTCAGATAAAACAACGGATAAAGACGGAAATTATGCCTTTACTGACATTAATGATGGCATGTACCGGGTAAATGTGACTTACAATGGCATAACATACGGAGAGAATATCGGACTTCAGGGAAAAGCTGTTGTGAATTTCAATCTGTCTGAAAAGATCGAAGGGTATGTCATTAAAGCAAACAAAACACTTGAAGGAATACCGGTAAGCCTCATGGATGAAATCGGGATCGAATTAATGAAAACGAACACAGATAAGACTGGGAAATATTCATTTAATAAGGTCAATGCCCGGCAGGGTTACCTGCTTGGTGTGAATTATACTGATGTACCATATACAGAACATGTCAATGCATCAGAAAAAGCCAATATCACAGTGTACGATTCCACTAAGAACGGGGATATCCTGACAGTAAAAATCGACCATATTGTGCTTTCAAAAGCAGTAAACGGGATAAAAGTTGATGAATATGTCGAATTCCTGAATACGGGAGATAAGGTTTTTTTCAGTAAAGACAGGGCATATGTCGGCATTTCAACACCTGAAGGAATAACTAAATTTTCGACCGATGCAATGGAATGCTGTCTGCAAAGAGAAAAAGATTCAGCATGGATAGACCCGATGAATCCTATTTTACCGGGTGGAACATATGCTGTGCAGATATCATACGTTTTTAATCCGGAATCAACAAAAGATATATTCTTTAAAGGTATGATCTACAATACTTCATACATGACTCTGCTTTCTGACAAAAATAATGGTTTTGGGATAGAAAGCCAATCTGGTAATAAGGAAACAGTCCCGAATGAAGGGAAAGAATTCGAAGTCTTAAGCTTCGTGAATGTTCCGAAGGACCAGGGACTGGATATCAGGATAACCGGATATGTTCCTTCAAAGACAGGAAGCGATGAAGATTTCAACTATATTATTCCTATTGCTGCTATTGTATTAATCGGGGCTGTCTCATATCCATTCCTTAAAAACAAAATTGGCAAAAAGCCAAAAAGACGCCTTATTAAAGTAGTACCGGCAATGAAAACGTCTATCGACGAGCCTCTGGAAGCAGTTGATGATATCTCGCAGCCGGATGTTGTATCAGAGCATGTACCAGGAAAAGATATCACCGAAATGTCATTCGATGAATTGATTGTTGAAAAGAATGCATCATTTGAATCGATACTTGCTCTTGAAAATAAATTCAATACAGGAGAAATTGCGGAAAAAGAATATAAGGAACTCAAGAAAGCCCATAAAGAAAATGCAACGCTTGTCCTGAAACAATTAAAAGAAACAGCGTTAAACCTTGATCTTGATCAGCCTGTAACAGAACTTGAAAAAATGATAGCGCATATAGGTGACATAGATATCCTGGAAAATCTGCTTGACCGGGAGAAAGAAGGAGAAAACAGGGTAGAATTAAAGGAAATTATTGAACAGAGAATAGATGATATCGAACGCAATGAGTAAATATGTGTGAGATCGCGGGGAAACCCGCTTCTCTGTTCAATGATGTCCTAAACAGATATAGAGATGAAAGTAAAAATACAGAGCGTACTTATGCTGTCTATACTTCTAATATCAGCGATTGGTCCGGCACTGGCTGATGAAGGAATGATGTCAGACATCATTTGCCCCTGTGAGTGCGCCATGGTTATTTCAACCTGTGACTGTGCAACTGCAATACAGGTTAAAAAAGAGATTACCCAGATGAAGGATAATGGCTTTTCGGAAAAGCAGATATTTTCAGCGCTTCAGGCAGAGTACGGCAAGGAGATAATGGTTCATCTTGGGAAGGACATTTCTTCATTATGGGTTGCAGGAATATCATTAAGCCTTTTATTTGTGTTTCTTGGATACATTTTTTCCAGAAAAACGAAAATGGATATTATACCTGATATAAAGAAATATGAACAGAGATTTGAAGATGAATATAATAGGTTTGTATCCGAATTGAATGAACCTGATAAAAAAATAAAACCTTTTTCAAAGGGTTCATCAAACCAGGAGGGAAAATGATAATCGTTTTAAGAGGACTTATTTCTGTTCTCATGGCAGTATTTTATTTTACAAGTATTGTCTCTGCTCAAACCAGTGAGAGTATTTCAGCTGGAAAAAATACTGGAAATATAACATCAAATATTCAGGAAGGCAAGAATGAGAATAATTCAATTAGCGAACATGCTCCGACCAATCAAAGCTACGATATAAGGGTCGCTCTTGATCATATTTTCATCTCAAAGAAGAACAATTCTCTTGAGATATCTGAGACCGTTGTATTCAGAAATGAAGGGCAAGAGATTAACTTCAACAAAGATAACCATACATTCTTTGCCATATCAACTCCGCCGAATATAAGAAACCTGAAAACCCAGGCAATGGAATGCTGCCTCGTTCAGGATAAAGGAGTTGTATATATGGATCCAATGCAGCCAATCGCACCCGGGGCTAACTTCGAGATGCAGATATCGTATACACTTCCCTGGAGTTCAGAATATATGTTCAATAAAAGTGCTGTTTACAATACAACCTCTATTTTGATATTCATTGATAAAAAAAGTGGAATAAGCCTGGAAGGACGATCTGAGGTTATGACACTTTCAGGAAATGAATATAATGTCATCACTTTTAATAATCTCAAAGTAGGGGAGACTGTCAGTATTCAAGTAAAAATACTCCAGGAATCGAATTATCTATACGCAGGAATTGGATTGTTTTCTATATTTTCAATTGGTTTAGTTTATCAATTCAGGAGAAAAATCTTCAGGAGAAGAAAAAAAGAATTTACCCTGGAAGAACTTGAGAGTGAAAAAAGAAAGATTTTCAAGAAGATTTATGGATTTGAAAAACACGCGGGACCTGAAAGGTCTGAAGAATTAAGAAAATTAATAGAAGAGTATAGATTGAAAGCTATCCAGGTTTTTATTAAAATCGATAAATTAAAAGATAAAGGTCAGTACGAACTATTGGAAAAGGGGATGAAACAGAACTAAAGAAACGGAGGATTAAGAGTGTCAAGATCAAAAAAACATAATGGAAAGTTGAAAGAAAAACAAGGGAAAAAACTACCATACAAGGGCATTCTTTTCATGGTTATCGTTATTGCGATTTTTGGCAGCGCGATATATTTAGTCATGAGTAAAACAGCGTCCTTGGAACCAGAGGACAAAGAGGCCATTAAAATGACAATCTCCATGGCAGGCTTTGAACCCAATGTAATCAGGGCTAAAGTAGGACAACCTGTGAAAATAAACCTGATAAATCCAGACAATTCAATGCATACAGACGGCGGCGGTATTCACAACTTCAATCTTAAAGAATCCGGCATAAGCAATGTAAATATCACAGTCTTACCCGAGAGCCAGAAGGTATTCACCTTTACGCCCGAAAAGGCAGGGGAATATCACTGGTACTGCGAATCATGCTGTGGAGGTAAAGAGAATCCCAGTATGCATGGGACACTGATAGTTGCATGAAGGTGAAGCTATAATGGCGATCGATCCGCAGACATTAACACTTCCGCTTGTAATTACGGCAGGCTTAATTGATGGTTTTAACCCTTGTGCTTTTGCAGTCCTGCTGCTTTTTATAACCTTTACGATGGGAATGCTGCAGATGCAGGCAAATTACAGGCATGGGTTAATGAAAGTGGGTTCGATATATATCAGCGGGATATTTGTAACATACGTTTTGATAGGTGTGGGCATTCTCAGTGCCATCTCTTTCTTTTCAACAACACACGCAGTGGGCAAGGCTGCGGGTTTTATTTCCATGATACTCGGCGTTGTTATAATGAAAGATTTCTTCATACCCGGCAGTTCTCTTCTGGCAATACCTGATAGCATGCATGAATCAATAAACAAGTGGATAAAGCGCACAACAGTTCCCGGTGTCTTTGGAGCCGGTGTCCTTGTCGGTCTTTGCACAGTGCCGTGCAGCGGAGGCATATATCTTGGTGTCATAGGGTTGTTATCTTTGCAATCCACGCTGGCTCAGGGCATACTGTACCTTCTGCTTTACAACTTGATGCTTATCGTGCCTCTGGTAGCAGTTCTTCTGGCTTCATCGAACAGGAAAGTGGTAGATAGAATGGTGTCATGGCAATCGAGAAATAAAACACGAATGAGACTGTTAATGGGCTCATTCATGGTAGCTATGGGATTTGTGATACTGTTGATAATATGATACGGAGAATGATATGAAATCTAAATTTATTCTTGGTGCAATTGCGATTGCTGCGATCTTAGTGATCGCGTATACGCTGTCCGGAGGCTCGCAGATATTAAACAAAACAAGTATTGAAAAACCAGATACTAATAGACCAGCAAAACTTGAACTTCCAGAATTTGCCCAGAAAACCGGGCGTGTGGCTGAATCCTACATTTTTGCAGTGCAGAATCAGGACAAGCTCAAGTATCTTGCCTGTTACTGCGGATGTGCAGGTATGCAGCATTCCGATGTGCTCCTTTCGCATAAGAGCCTGAAGGAATGTTACATCAAGCCTGATGGCAGCTATGAGCCGCATGCTTCTGAATGCAAGCTGTGTAACGATATAACACTTGAAGCAAGGGACATGTTGATGACCGGATATTCACTGAAAGATATCAGAACGAAAATTGATAAAGAGTATTCAGGCAGAGGTGTAGGAACAAACACTTCGCTTCCGCCATGAAATACTTACTTTACATGAGATGTGAAGTACATATTGTAAAAAAATAAAAAAGGAGAAATGAAATATATGCAAATAGATCCGATATGTGGAATGCAGGTAGATGAGAATACAGCGCAGTATAAAACAGAATATATGGGAAAGACCTACTATTTCTGTGCGCCCGGATGCAAGAAAGCATTTGAGTCTGAGCCAGAAAAATACCTTAAAAGCGGACCCGTAGGGATGGGCGAGAAAAAACCCTGGTGGAAGTTATGGTAACCTTTTTCCCAAAAAATAAAAGGTGCATAAATGGAAAGCGAAACAAAGACCCCACATATAAATGAAGGATTTTTCAGCAAGCACAAGCATACATTAATGATGGTGCTTGGCTGTATAATCCCACTTTTGTTTCTCGGAATTCTATGGGTTGCAGGAGTTTCGCAGAATATACTTTCTTTTGGAATACTGCTACTCTGTCCGATTATGCATCTTTTGATGATGAAAAATATGAAACATGATACGCAGAACCCGGAAAGCCGGATTGATGAGAAAAAAAAAGAGGAACTGAAATGAGAATATCAGGAATAATAGTACTTTTGATCTTGATTACAGTAGCAGTTGGCGGGTGTTTATCAGGTAAAGAACCTCAAACCGAAAATCCCAATGTTGTAGTTCCAACTTCTACTGTAGATAAAACATCAACAGCGAATCCATCTGAAACAAGAGAAAACTCAGAAGCGGGAGTAACTATCACTGCTGTGTATCTTGGAAGCAATGCCTTTGATGTTAAACTGGATACGCATTCAGGCTCGCTGGACTATGAGATGGCAAAGATATCCTATATCAGCGACAGTAAAGGAAATATCATCAAACCAGAGTCATGGGAAGGAGGCATCGGAGGACACCATTTTGAAGGCACCCTGAAATTCCCGAAATTTGATGACAGCACGGGTTTTGAACTCGTTATTCAGGATGTTGCAGGAGTGAAAGAAAGAATCTTTAAATGGTAAATATAAATGTCAGGAAAACAGGGCGTCAAAAGCCTTTTAAGGAACCCTTTTATTTTTGGAGCAGGAATAGGAATACTGGTAATTCTTTTTAATATCTCGATCGCTTCTCTGGCAGAAGGTTCGATCCAAAAAGGATATCAGGTATTTCTTAGCAATGGAGTATTTGTTTACCTGATCCCTCTGGCGGTCAGCGTACAGATGGGGCTTTTCAGATACCACAGGAATATTACGACCGGAAATGTAGCAGGAACCGAAAAAGTGGGCATGGCAGGTTCAGCCACATCATCCCTGACGATGATAGCATGCTGCCTGCACCATGTGAGTGATCTTTTGCCCTCAATTGGTTTGATCCTTGCAGCATCATCTTTCCTGATCCAGTATAAAGACACCATAATAATAATCGGGCTGCTTGCCAACGTAGCTGGAAGCATCTACATTGCAAGAGCCATAATAAAAGACAGAATAATTTTACAAAATTAGAAAAATCTGTATCTTGAGGAAATATATGAATAAAAAAACTTATATTATTATTATCATTACTTTCGCATTGATAATGTACTTTCTATATCAGCCAGCCATGAAAAGTATCTTCACAGAGCAATTAGGGGACATGACATTAACAGGATACGATACTGGCGAGGTTGCAGCGCAACAGATCTCGAATATATACGGAATAAAGAATATACCACTGGCGAAAGCTTATTCAGCAGTATATACGAGCGGAAAAGGCTCTATGCGTATCTGGGTTGCCGAAGCTCCTGACCATAACACTGCAAATGATGCCTACAATTCCATGAACTCAATGCTCGGAGGTTCAACAGGGCACGAAGGGCATGAATTTTCAGGTGATGTGGGACAAACTGATTCCCATAAAAATCACGGTGATGCTGGGATAATGGATGAAAACTTCACAAAACCCGTTAAATTGGATATATTGGAGTTTGTGAAGCCCGATGTATATATGATGAAAGTGAACAACGCATACAATTACTATTATTTTAAAATGGATTATAAGATGGGAAGAGTTTACTGGATAACTTTTGACACTCCAGATACAGGTTATCAGTTGTCAATCGTGAAGCAGGCTGTGATGAATATATAGGAGGTACTATGAGAAAAAATAAATTTGAAATATACCTTGCAATATTCATAATCGCAGTAATAGCTATTACCTCGTTACTGTATATCCAGACACAATGGAAAAATCCATATGGTATTTTCCCTGAAAAACTGGGGGATATGGACCTCGCTTTATATAGGGATGGTGATGCAGCCATGGCAGCAGTAAAAGAATTGCACGGCAATAATCCTGTTGTAAAAATAGAGAATGCTTATATAGCGAACTACAGAAGTACAACTGCCAGTACAGCTAAATTCTGGGTATCAGAATCCAAAAACAAAGAAGATGCAGCCTCACTTCTTGAGGCTATGAACAGCAGGGTGGGAAAAACAGGGATGTTCAGTGATTCCACGCCTTTGAATATAGAAGGCATTACTGTTTATTTTGTGAGCGGGAAACCGGAACTGGGTCTGTATCATTACTTCTATGCCAAAGATAAGGAAGTTTTCTGGATACAGATAGATAACCCGGATGAAGCTTACAGGCTCAACTTCGTGAAAGAGTCTATAAAACGGATTTAGCGCAATGAAAAGAAGAAAAAATATTATTTTTCTGATAACGGCTCTTGCTGCAATTATAATTGCATCTGCAATACTCTTATCCTTAAGTGAGAAGACCTTTTTTCCAGATAAACTTGGCGACATGGAACTTAAACTCCACAGGGAAGGGGATGTGGCGATTCGTGAGATTAAAAACTCTCACTCTGCAAAAGATAACGTCAGCCCGGGTCAAGCCCACATAGCTCGTTACAGGAACAACGCAGGTAACAGGGCAACAGTATCAGTAACCATGGCAGATACAAATCAAGGAGCAGTGGAAAAGGTGAAGAACATGACAAGAGGGATGGGCGGAATGTTCAGTATTCCGGAAATCTTAGAACTAAATGGCTTGAAAATCTATTATACCGAAGGCGGCGGAGAGTATCATTATTATTACTCTAAAAAAGATCTGGTGGTCTGGATAGCTCTTAACAACCCGGAAAAAGCATATCGTTCAATGCTCATTGATGAAGCAGTAAAAAACATAGGTTGATCATCATGAAAAAATTCTTAAGCAACCTTATCTCTCTCGGATTTATTGTGCTCATGGTTTTAGCTCTTCTTGAAGGCATATCAGTGCTTCTTGGCTATGAAAACCCCGCGAATATCGAAGGCTCGGAGCATCATGCATTTACGGAGTATGCTTACAGCAACTGGGGGGCAACACTTCTTAGCATCGGGATTTTCTCGGTCTTCGTGCTCAGCTTCCTTACCCCCCTGAAGAAGCAGAACTGGCGCACCCTGGGGATATACGAGGCGTTCATAATAGCTCTGTTCTCGGAGATGTACGGCTTCCCGCTTACGATATATGTTCTATCTTCGCTTTTCGGACTCAACCTCTCCTTTGGACATGCACAGGGGCACCTCCTTGGGGTGCTTATTTCTAAAGCAGGTTTTATGAGTATGGACGCTGCATGGGCACTTGTAATGGTAACAAGCAGCGCAGTTATATTCCTGGGACTATTTTTGATGTCAAAGGGCTGGAGCATGATACATTCATCATCAGGAGAACTTGTGACTGAAGGCATTTACAGGTATGTCAGGCATCCCCAATATCTTGGTCTTGTAGTATTGACCATTGGGCTTCTCATCCAGTGGCCGACCATAATCACACTTTTAATGTGGCCTGTTCTTGTTTTAATGTACTACAGGCTGGCAAAAAGAGAAGAAAATGAAGCTCTGGAGGCTTTTGGGGAGAGATACGAAGAGTATAAACGGCGTACACCCATGTTTTTGCCGTCTATAAAAAAAGCAGAACAGTAGCATAAAAAACAAATTGTGGTTCAAGAAAGAGGAAAAAACATGAGCAACATTAAAGAAATACCGCAGAATAAAGTGGCGAGTATGGAAAAAAGGCAGGTTATATTATGGCTGTAACACTATGGATCGCCCTCGGACTTCTGGCTGCAGCATCAGTACTTCCAAAAGCCTATAATTCCAGATTCTTATCAGGAAGTTCTGGCTGGATATTCCTCTCTATCTACTGGTTCATGCAGCCTCCATCCTATATTGAGATACAGGATTATTTTAATGCTTTTTTAGTAGTCGCCGCTGCAATATTCGCCCTTTTCATAGCATATATCACGTTTCAGGCAAGGAATAATGAAGAAGGTGGTCATGAAGTACTTATCTCATTATCAAGAGCAGCATCAGTAGGCGGTTTGATTTATTTCTTATTTGTAGATGTGGAATTTTTAAACATCGGGATAATATCGCTGGTTACGAATCAGACCATCTGGATTGTTGAACAACTCGGATATCCCGTGGCTCAGGTGGCTTGGAATCAGCTTGCAGTGGGTGGTCTTCTTCCAATTGAGATAATCCTTGCCTGTACAGCTATTGAGAGCATAGCTTTATTCATGGGATTAATCTCGTCTGCTACAAAGGCTACACTTTCGCAAAAATTCAAGGCATTCATGATTTCGGTGCCTGTTATTTATTCACTGAATCTGCTGAGAACCTCCCTCACGGCTTCTGCTTATGGTCTTGCATGGTTTGGCACACCTGATGAAAGTTTTCATATTACAGAGCATTTCATCGCAAAAATCGGCTCGCTGGCTGCTTTATTTGTAATTTCATATACGATTCTTAAAATGCTACCTGAGGTTACAGATATGATCGACGACATATTTAAGCTGCTTAAAATAGAATTTCGCAAGCTTGCGAGGTTAAATTGAAAATAAGAGTGAACTACGATTTTACCCAGCAGGAACTGGTTGGTAAAGAGGAAATATTCGAGATTGCGGAATGGGCAAATTTAGGTGGAGGATAATTATGAGCGGATTGATCGATTTCATAAACAGGAATTTTATTGATGGTATCATAAATGATACAAGTTATAATCACTTTGACATGATAACTTATGTCATTATTTTATTCGCGGGTGTATTTGCTATTCTGAAACTGTTGAATAAATTGAGAATAAAGGTCGATGAAGATTTTGTCTTAGCCACGATTCCTTTTATTTTCATGGGTTCTGTGTTCCGTGTTATCGAGGATGCGGATATCCTGAAGCCACCTGTCAAATATTTTTTCATCACGCCGCTCATTTTTTTTGTAGTTTTTTCAATATGTTTCGGGACTCTTCTACTAGCGAGATATCTTGAGAAGCTCAGGAAAATAAAGAATTATATTGTTGCCTATGCGATTACCGGTGTTGTATTATCGTTAGCAGGGATTGCTATCCTCATTTATTATACATCTAACTGGAATCTCAGTATTCTTGTATACAGTCTTGTACCGGCTTTAGCATTGACAGAGATCGTCAAAAGAGCATCACCTGCGATCCACATGACATATCTTCGAAGCAGGATTTATTCTTTTGCTATCTTTTCATTTCTGCTCGATTCGTTCACAACATATATTGGAGTAGATCTGCTGGGCTACATGAACAAACATCCATTCAGTTCATTCCTGACTTCCATTTTTGGAACAGGAGCGGTACTGATTCCACTATCCTTAATTTTGGTCATGGTGATAGTTTTTCTGCTTGAAAAAGATTCCAGAGAAGATCAGGATAAAGATGAGAAGTACATGCTGACTTTGACGTTGATTGTTCTCGGTTTCTCCATGGGTGCAAGGAATCTGATGGCAATGGTATTTGGGGTTTAGTGTTTATGCATTATCGGCTGCCCGAGTATCCATAGGTTGAACACGAAAAGAGAAAGAACAAAAATCAACATAGGGAGATATGCAGAATCATTTCCGCGAAACATCCGTCTTGAAATATTTTTGCCGATCGATATTGAGAAACCCATTCCGATAAACATAAGCAGCCACTGGGCGAGGAGAATATAATTATTATCGAGAAGCGGGGCAGGCATATATCCTGAAGTTCCGAATAAATCCCACCCAAAACCAAAAGGATCTGAAAGTACTGGTATGATCCCTGCGCCTTCTTCCAGTAAATGGCGGAGGTTATGGGATAAATGCATCAGCAATCCCAGGGGAATAATTGAGTAAGCATAGCCGGTGAATAGGTATTTAAACGAGGTTTTTGGATTGAGCAATTTTGAAACAGCGATGACAATTGAATATATCAGGATAGAAGATGCCGCCGAAGCAATAAATAAAACGAATCGAACCGTATCATAACTGGCTCCTGTATAGACCATTAAATCCCGTGTAAAAACAGCCCACGGCCGTATCATGATCAATGTCTGGAATATAGTCACTCCAAGAAGCAGCAGGATAAAAAGCGCTTCATCCATCCTTGTCTTTGTCAAATTCAAAAAATCTCCTGCAAAAGAACGAAGGTTTAAGGAGATATTACTCCTGTGGCAGGTTTTAACACATTCCATACAGAGGATACAATAAGTGTTTTTCTCCATGGTTCCCGGATATTCGAATACAGGGCATGGATATCCATTTTCATTGCCTGATATACAGTATTTTTCCTTGCAGGCTTTGCAGGTTTCTTTATCTTTTGCTCTTAATTCAACAGGCGCGAACATTGAATATAATCCTATTAGTCCGGTTATAGGGCAGGCATACCTGCAAAAGGATCGGCGCTCAAAGATTATAGATATAATTACAACAAGACCCAGCAAAGCAACAATAAAATAAGCTGTTAAGAGCGGGCTGTTCACAAGATTGAACTGAAAATCAGCCCATGTGATCGCAAGGAAAAGCACTGCTGCAATAGACAGGTTTCTGAATCTTGTGGGGAATTTCCTGTTTAAACTGAATATGTCATCAACTTTTTTATAAAATATCTTGCGCTTTACCCAGTCCCCGATGGCTCCAAAAGGACATATGAAACACCAGAGCCTTCCCGCAAGCGCCAGGCTTATTATAAGAAGCGACCACCAGATAACCCAGATTGAAATAGTCGTAAGGCTCTTGTTGCTATTCTGAATTCCGAAAAAGCCAGCAAGTACGACAAGAACAAATAGCAGAAATCCAGGCAGTTGAAAGAGGAATTGGGGTTTGCGGTTTTTGAAAAGCGATGCTGCAGCCTTCTGCTGAAGCAGATCGTATTTTCTTATTTCATGATTATTTTTTTCGTTTTGCATATTTTTTTAAGAATCCTACGATTATGACCGATACGATAACCGGACCAAGAATCAAGCCCAGGAATAGTGGCTCAGGTTTTGTAAAAGAGTTTGTTAAATCATCATTTACTTTGATATTCCTGCTGAATTCCCAGGTTCTACCATCGTATTTCCCATGTGAAAAATATATGTCTCCGCCGTCATTTACTTCTGCCTGCCATGCAACGTAAACATTGCTTCCTTCGATTCCTATTTGAGGGTCGTAATGCTTTCCTTGGATATCATTTACTTTTACATTTTTTATAAATCCAAAGCTCCCATTTTCCTTGATACCTTTTGAGAAATAAATGTCCGGCCCTCCCTCACGATCATTTTCCCATACAATGAAAATTTCACTGTCTTTCACTGCAATTTCAGGATGCATCTGATCACCTTTCCCATCGTCATTTACCCGGATATCACTATCAAATTTCCAGCTTTCATTTTCCAACCTGCCTGTTGAGAAGTATATATCAAAATCTTTATTCCTGTCATCATACCATGCAATATATGCGCTTCCATTCTCAAACGCCAGTGAAGGAGTATAGTGGGACACATTTGAAGATTCATCATTTACCCTCACATTCGTGCTAAATTGCCAGATTCCGTTTTCTTTGATCCCATGTGAAAAATAAATATCATAATTGCCATTTCTCGCATCCAGCCAGGCAATACATACATTTTTTTCATCATCGACAACAAGCGAAGGAGCATAGTGCCAGTTACCTGTGGGATCATCATTTACTCGTACTGGTTTATCAAACATGTAAACACCGTTTATAGAATGCCCTTGTGCAAATTCAATATCCCAGGTTTTCTTGTTCATTACTGCCACATATATGGTTTCATTCAGGATTGCAATGGAGGGCAGCACCTGGCTTCCTGCTTCTTCTATAACTGGTAAATCTTTTTTAAACTTTATATCGTTTTTTTCAGCATATGAAAAATAAAGCTCTTCAAATCCATATCTGTCATCCTCCCAGACTGCATAGATATTGCGGTTATCAACAGCTATAGAGGGAGAGCCGTGTCCTGTGCTTCCTTTGATTTCATTTATCCTGAGGTTTTTATCAAAAACCCATCCGTTCCTGAAATTCGCTTTTGAAATATATATATCCCCGGATTTATGGGGTATATTATTCATTATCCGTGTATAATTGCCGTTTCGCTCATCTGCCCAGACAATGTAAACGGTGCCATTATCAACAGCTATAGAAGGGAACCACTGGAGAGAGTTATTTCGTTTATCAGAAGAAAATGCACTTCCATGTAAATTAATATTCAAAGCTATAAATACTATTATAAGCATCAAAAAGATACATTTTTCTTTTTTCATTCGTTTTTGAATACCTATTATCCTGATCAGGTTTAAGATTTTTCACTTTACTTAATTAATTTTTTTTTAGATAAATGATAACTGTTTGTCCTTCCTTCTTAATTTCAAGAATTTTGTCGCCGGATTTTTTGGTCCATAATTCGATATTATGGGGTGCATCGGAATTATCTGCAATCACTTTAAGTATCTCTCCGCTACTCATGTGATCAATTTGTTTTTTTGTCATGAAAAGGGGGATGGGACATATCTCCCCCCTTACATCCAAAACAGAGTCTGGCATAATCTCCATTCAAAACACCAGATTAACATCTGCCTCAAGGATCTTATCTGTTAGCTCATCCAGTGAAATCTTCTTTATGCTGTCAATGATCTCACTGTCTCTAATGCCGCGTTTTGTAACATCCCTTTCAAGGGCAAAGAAACTTACAACTTCGATGTTCTTTGTTATCTCAGCCTCCACAGACGGCACGTCCTTAAGCCATACAGCAAGGTCTCCATAACCCGTTTTCTGACCTTTTACTATGGAATGCACACCTCCGCTGACAAAAATCAGGGAAGATTCATTTCCCGCAGCAACCTGAGACGCAGCCATGGGGACTGCACCAAACGCATCTTCTTTTCCATAAGGCGGCTGTGTTACGATTATATTTACTTTCTTGCTCATCTTTTCACCCTATAAGTATGGTTTTGTCTGATTCTGCTGTCCATTCGCCCAGGTCATAAAGTCCTCCGATTATAACGCCTTCAGTCTGCTGTTTTGTTACGCCCCTGGCATCCGTACATTTTATACAGGCGATAGCATCTGCTTTTGGCTGCTTTATGCCTTTTTTGACTATTGTCCCGAAAATGGTCTCTACTGGAGGGAACTCTTTTGGCGCCTGATCCCTGTGGGCGATTATTGTCGCATCAAGATAGTTAAAGAAGTTGACAGTAATGCCTTTTTCTTTAGCCGCGTGTGCAAGTCTTATCAATGTAAATACTCCTTCATCCCTGTATGGGCCGTTTATTGAAACGATAGTAAGTTGTTTTCCTGTCATTTTATCACCTTCACCTAAAACCAGACTACCCTGTCATATTCCATTATATAATCAAGAAGTGCGCCGATTTCTTTTATTTCCACGCCGCCAATTAATTTGTTGGTGAGCGATCTTGAAAGTACTGCTTTATCGTCAGCATATATTTTGATGCCCTTCTTTTGGGCTGCTGCGAGTTTATTTCCAAACTCGGACTTTCTTGCAGCGGTTATGCCGTCTTCAATGAGATATAATGAGACATCATTTCCTTTTTCTTTTGCATTCAACCCGATATCAAGTACAAGATCCGGAGTTTCTGTTGTATATGGGTCTTTTGACATTATCAATAACAGATTTACCATTTTTTTAGCCTCCTCCTGCACGGTTAGGATGAGCAGGATAATCAATTATACACCCTATATTTCAAACGGTTTGTGCTTTACAAGATCAAGATAAAAATGCATTAAATTTGCTTTTTTGAAAATGCAAACAAACTCCGTTTTTTTTTAGAGTTCTGATAATTCTCTTATTATATCCTGGATACCATTGTAGTGTATTTCTTTTCAAACTCACCCTGACAGGTGGTGCAGCAAAAGAAATATTCTTTGTCATCGAATTTCTTCCTTACTGCATCTCCTGCAACTTTCTTTTCGCAATAAGAACAGGTCAGTGTTATGCTGGAGGACGCAAGTGGTATAGTTGAATCCTTTGCGAATGCATTTTTTACTGGCAATATGCGGATGTTATTCACATCAGTAAGATCTATCCTCTCCTGTATCGCAAGAATCCGCCGCATATCACCTGCTACTCTTGATACGACGGCTGTGTCTGAATCAGAGGTTACATACAGCTCCTTAACCTCTTCAATCCCCCGGAGCTCTTCGGTTATTCTCCTCACAGCGCCTGGCTTTGCATTTACAAGGAGTATCGCTTCGGTTATCCCCAGTTTGATGGTATCAATATTTATTGTGAATTTATTGATAACCCCGAGTTCAAGCATCCTGTCTACTCGGCTCTTGACCGTTGGGACGCTTGTAAGACAGCGCTTTGCGATCTCCTGGAATGATTCCCTGCTGTTGCTTTGCAGATGCGATAATATCTTTACATCGAGATTGTCCAGTTCTATCATATATATCTTTACAAGGAGTGTAAACTTAAGTACTTTGCGGCATATTTTGTATTTTTCACAGATTCTTCGCACGTTTGATAGAAGCAATAATCTCAACCAGTTTCTCATTGTCCATGCGTAAAATGATCAGAGATGTCAGGAGAAGGATAAATGCAATAACGTTCACAAGAACCGTACCAATTACAGTATCCCCGCTGATCCCTCCTCCTCCGGGGCCTATCACAACCGGGTGAACAGTAGCCCTGTTCCATAACCTGATGGAAAGGAAACTTAAAGGTACGCTTATAAAGCCGAAAATACCAAAAACTGCTGAGAGCCTTGCGCGTTTCTCAGGTTCATCAATGGATTTTCTCACCATGAGATAGGATAAATAGACTAAGAAAAGAACAAGCGAAGTATTTAACCTGACATCCCAGGATACCCAGTACTCGCCCCATGCTGATCTTGCCCATATTGAGCCCGTGATAAGAGTAAGGAATGCGAATATAATTCCGACCTCCGATGCCGAAACTGCTATTATATCCCATTTTTCCAGCTTTGTCCTTAGATACATAAAACCGGAAACAAATACAATTGCGAAGGCCAGATAAGCGGTTGCAGCTATGGGAACATGAAAGTAGAATATTTTGAAATTTACCGGATCTCCTGCAGCTTCCATGGGATCAATGGGAATGGGCGCGAGGAAAAATATCATGTAAATTGAAACAATCAATGCTATTGCTGTCAATAAAAAAAGTATTTTTTTCAACATGTTAAGGATATGTTATCAATTCCTTAGCTATATTAATTTCCATTTACAAAATAACTAAATATTTTTCTAATTTTTTTTATTTATTAAGCACAAACTACATAAATGAATAATTTCAGATTGTTTATATCGTTTTTCATCTATAAAAGGTTAAAAAATAGAACAAAATGACTGGCATAGAAATGATATTTAAGGTAGAGTCTTCAATCCAATTCCTGAGCCCTTTAATAACCACACTGGTAAGCCTATTTTTTGCCATCTCTGTATTTCGTCAGTATTCAGAAAGGATGAAAATATACCAGTTTATCTGGGGAACCGGACTTCTTATTTTTTCATTTACCACTCTATTTGAGTTTATTTCTGAAATCAAAGGTTGGAGTATACTCATGTACCGGGTTTACTATGTACTGATAGCCTTCCTGGTTGCCATATTGGGGCTTGGTACAGTTTATCTTTTCAATCGGCGCGCTGGAAAATATTTAACCATTTATTTTGCGGTGGTCATAGCTGCTCTCATTATTTCAACTCTGAATGCGGATGTTGTTTCTGAAAACCTTAAAGAAAGAATTGTCGGAGGCAGTGCCATGCCCGCCAATGTAAGACTAATTTCCCCTTTTCTTACAATTCCCGGTTCCATCGCATTGATCGGCGGTGCATTATATTCCTGGTATATCGCACGAAGAAATTATAACTTATTCATCGCGATAGGTGCCCTTCTTGTGGCATCCGGGGGCGGTCTATCCAGATTCGGCATGGAATGGGCGCTCTATATACTCGAACTACTCGGCGTTGCTGTAATGTACATCGGATTTATTAAAAGTGAAGATGTAATAAAAAAGCGTGTTTAGATTTCATTTTCTTAAAAGACGATACCCTTCCGAATATGAAAACTTAAAGGGAAAACCGCTTAAATTAAAA
The DNA here is from genome assembly GCA_012026795.1 of Candidatus Methanoperedens sp. Lineage (NCBI taxonomy): Archaea > Methanobacteriati > Methanobacteriota > Methanomicrobia > Methanosarcinales > Candidatus Methanoperedentaceae > Candidatus Methanoperedens > Candidatus Methanoperedens sp. The sequence goes on along the minus strand of VEPM01000016.1, from coordinate 55,744 downwards.
AGAAGATAATTGTTTTATATAGACATACTCAGGAGAGAAGATTATGAGCAAGCTGTATAAAAAAATCTTAGTAGCAACAGATGGGTCAGATTACACCAAAAAGGCGACAGCCCATGCGATAGAGCTTGCAAAACTTTCTGGAGCAGAGCTTCATGCGATTTATGTGATAGATACAAGATATGGTTGTGGTCCTGAATCATGCATTCTTTCTGATGCATCCCCTGAAAGGATAAAAAGTATTCTGGGATGTCACGGTGATACAGCCATAAAATACATCGAGAAATTGGCAAAGAAGGAAGGTATCCATACTGAAAGATGGATTGTGGAAGGACACCCGGCCGAGGAGATATTGAGGCTTGCAGAGAAGCAGTCAGTCGATCTGATAATAATGGGCACACTGGGCAGCAGCGGGATTGAAAGATTTCTACTCGGAAGTGTTGCGGATAAAGTTATCCGAACTTCAAGAATTCCTGTTTTGACTGTAAGAAAATAAGTAAAAAGTAATAGAGAAAGGTAGATATGAGTTATTTATATATTGCTTTCGGCATCGTATGGGTTGTATTGATAGCTTATCTCTTAAACCTATTTCGATTGCACAGATCATTAAATAATGAACTTAATGTCTTAGAAAGTTTAAAGCCATGATGATGATGATATTAAGAGGTAAAATATGCCAAAAGACCCGGTATGCGGAATGTACGTTGATGAAAAGACTTCCCTTAAAAAAGTAATTGGGAATAGAACTTACTATTTTTGCAGTGAAAGCTGCCTAAAGACGTTCGAAGACCCTGAAAAAGAGTTAAAAAGCATGAAGCGCAGGGTTACAATAGCTCTCTCAGGAGTACTGTTACTGGCAGCCCTGCGGGTAACAGCTATGTTAACTCTGGCAGCTGGAGTTACGCTGGTCACATGGGCACCAATTCCTTCACTTCCATGGTTTACCTGGGGCTACTGGTTGTTTATACTGACCACTCCAGTCCAGTTCATAGGCGGCTGGAGTTTTTATACAGGCGCTTACACTGCCCTGAAGGCGAGAAGAGCTAACATGGATCTCTTGATTTCAATTGGAACCCTGACAGCATATTTCTTCAGCGTATTTGTACTGTTCTTCCCAGATGCTCTGCCTATAAAAGAAAAAGATGTGTATTTTGAGGTAAGTGCGGTCATAATAGCCTTTGTGCTGCTCGGGAAATTCATGGAAGATTATATGAAAACAAGCACCTCAGCTGCGGTAAGAAAGCTCATGGATCTGCGCCCCAGCATGGCAAAGGTTATCAGGAACGGCGAAGAGGTGGAGGTTCCGGCAGAGGGCGTAATGGTGGGTGAGATCGTTGTAGTGCGCCCTGGCGAGAAGATCCCTACAGATGGAATTGTCGTGGAAGGACAATCCGCAGTGGATGAAAAAATGATTACTGGCGAGAGTATACCTATTGAAAAGAAAGCTGGAGACACAGTGATAGGCGCAACCATAAACAAGATGGGTATGCTGAAGTTCAGAGCCACGCAGGTCGGGGCTGATACAACGCTGATGCAGATCGTGAAGATGGTAGAGGAAGCACAGGCATCAAGCGCGCCGATCCAGAGGATGGCAGACCGCATCAGCGCCTATTTTGTGCCTGCTGTGATTATCACGGCATTTCTCACATTCGCAGTATGGTATTTTATCTTTGGAAATTTTACCGCCGGACTTCTTGCTTTCGTTGCGGTTCTTATCATTTCATGTCCGTGCGCACTTGGTATAGCTACGCCCACTGCTTTGATGGTTGGCGTTGGAAAAGGCGCTGAAGCCGGGATATTGATACGCGGTGGAGAATATCTTGAGCGGGCGCAGAAACTTCAGACCGTGGTATTTGACAAGACTGGAACGCTCACAAAAGGCGAGCCTTCTGTTACTGATATCATTGCACAGAACGATAATGAGGCATTGAGGCTGGCTGCGATCGCTGAAAAGGGCTCAGAGCATCCGCTTGGCGAGGCTATAGTCAGGGCTGCCAGGGAAAAAGGTATCGACATAAAGGATGCTGAATACTTTGAGGCTGTGCCCGGGCACGGTATCAAGGTGACAATAGAAGGAAAACAAGTGTTCGTAGGCAATCGCAGACTAATGGCGGTCAATGGTATAGATACAGGCAATCTTGAGCAGAATATCCAGACTCTTGAAACGCAGGGAAAAACTGCAATGCTTGTTGCCTCGAACAAGAAAGTCATTGGCATAATAGCAGTTGCTGATACCCTGAAAGAGAACTCAGTCGAAGCGGTAGCAGAACTTAAAAAGATCGGAATTGAGACAATTATGCTCACAGGAGATAACGAGAGAACTGCAAAGGCAATTGCAAAGCAGGTGGGAATAGAGCGGGTTATTGCAAATGTGCTACCCGGAGAAAAAGCAAATGTTATAAAGAAATTGCAGGCAGAGGGCAAAGTGGTTGCAATGGTAGGCGACGGCATAAATGATGCTCCTGCTCTTGCACAGTCGGACATTGGCATAGCAGTAGGCAGTGGCTCTGATGTTGCAAAGGAGACCGGCGGGATAGTCCTGATCAAAGACGACTTAAGGGACGTGGTTGCAGGGATCAAGTTGAGCAAGGCCACTATGAAGAAAATAAAGCAGAACATGTTCTGGGCGCTTGGGTATAATACAGCCGCAATACCGATAGCAGCCGTCGGGCTGTTGAATCCAATAATTGCTGCGGCGGCCATGGCTATAAGTTCTCTCTCGGTTGTGGCGAACTCCGCTTTACTAAGGAGATTCAAGTTCGATAGAGAAATCTGACTATAACCATACTTATGCATAATCTAAAAATTTAAACCAAAAACTGCTTTAACAAACGAGTTAGTTCTTACAGAGGTGATTCATAACGCGAGATACAGATAGAGAAATGATGCGTGTTGCTTTTTTCATGATCATATTTATTGCCATACTGGGACTCGTCTCCCTCTGGCTGAGGTATAATTAAAAATGCAGATCAATTAGGAATTATCAATGGAGGTTTAAGAATGTCTGAAAGATGTATCTACTGCGGTATGGAAATTGAGGGAGAAGGAATAACCAGGGAGATTGAAGGGGATAAAATTAAATTTTGCAGCATGCACTGCTCAGTTATGTTTGGGGGACTTGATAAAAAAGGAAGAATGAAAGCTGCAATCATGGTAGAGCGGGCTGAAATACTTTCTAAGCTGGAGGAGGAACGAGGGACCAGGGTTATAACATTGATCCATAGAAGGGAACCGTGGGAAGAAAAAGATGAAAATTATATCAGCATTGAGGATACGGAGCATGTTTTAATGAACATAAGGCAGACACCAAAGGACGTGGATTTGATTCTGCACACTCCGGGTGGGCTCGTCCTAGCTGCTGAGATGATCGCCATGGCAGTAAAAAATCATCCTGCAAAAGTCACGGTCATAGTTCCTTTTTATGCTATGTCTGGCGGCACACTTATTGCATTGGCTGCTGACGAAATTATTATGGAGAAGGACAGCGTGCTTGGGCCTGTTGACCCGCAGATAAAGGATATACCTGCAGGCTCCTTAATCTCTCTGCTCAATAAAAAGCAGATGGAGAACATCTCAGATGAGAATATCATTCTTTCGGATATAGCCAAGAAGAGTCTAGTAAGAGTAATAAAATTAGTAGAATGGCTGCTGGAAGATAGACTGGAAAGAAAAAAGGCACAGGAGGTGGCTAATTTTTTAACGGGAGGATACATAACCCACAGCACGCCTATAACATTTGCAGTCGCTAAAGAATTCGGCCTGGAAGTCAAGAAAGGAGTTCCTAAGCATGTATACGACCTGTTCAGGACGTTTGAGTTCGGTGCATGTCCAAGGCCGCAGTATGCGAAATATTAAATAATATAAGATTTAAACAAATTTTACGCCAAGGTCTGACAGACCATTTCTGATAGCCATATTTATTAAAAAAGGTGTCAGCGACTCAATCATACGCGACTCTCTAAGAGGTCCACCATCAAGCGGTCTAACGCTGCGTATTTCTCGCGTCAGATCCATCACAATAGACTTAGAATTCGAATCATCACCGCAAACAGCTACATCACCTTTGATCACCAAATCAAAGTTGCATAATTTTTTATATGAGAGATTATGATAGGCAGAGACCACATTTATTCCGGGAAGCATACGCTGTATACGGAGGGCAGCACAGCCCTCCTCTGGTGGCGTGTACTCAAACCACTGGTTCTTTTTCATAGGTACAACAAGTGAAATGACTATCTGGTTTTTTAGGATGGGGCGAAGACACTCAATAAGCTCTAATGAAGCCTCATACGGGGTGGAGAGTACTACCACATCTGACTTTTCCACAGCTTCTTTATTACTGGTCCCGTCAATGCGGCAATCTATATCACGGTCTGTAAGCTGGCAAGCATATCCACATGCTGCATTTCTTGCTTTCTCAATATCTCTTGAGCCGACATAAATCTCATGATGCGGTGCCCATCTGTAAGCCAATCCTTCACCAATTCTACCTGTGCCGCCCAAAACAGCTATTTTCATAGAACCACCATTTCTGAATAAATCAGATTTGTTTAATCCCTTAATTTGTTTTTGGTTTAACTTGACATTGTCACATTAGCTACCCTATTATATTTTGTTTGCTTCCTTAAATATGGGGAGTACATATCAAGAGATTTTTCAAACTTATAAGAAAGGATCTGATACGGTCAAGAACCGAATTAAAGACCTACCATAACCATTTCATACAACGTTTTAAGACCAGGACACGTAAAGTTATAGAGCAATCCAAAAAATATCTCTATGGATGCTTGACCGTACAAAAAAGGGGGACTATGACTGAAATAGCAAAGACTGTTCCGAACTGCAATAATCAATCACTTCAGCACTTTATATCCGACTCACTGTGGGATGAGCAAGGTCTCATACATGACATTCAGGATCGCTTAGTTGAACTGATAGGTGATAAAGAAAATGGCTCCCTTCAGTTAGACGAATCAGGATTTCCAAAACAAGGCAGTAGTTCAGCAGGAGTGCAAAGGCAATATTGTGGACGGCTTGGAAAAATAGAAAACTGCCAGGTAGGAGTTTTCCTGGGTTATGTAAACGATAACAAGAGGACATTAATCGACAAACGTCTTTACATATCTCAGGAATGGATAGACGATATTGAACGCAAAAAGAAATGTGGTATCCCGGAAGATCTGGTTTTTAAAACTAAAGCTGAGCTTGGGCTTGAGATGATACTTGGTGCCAAAAGACGAGACCTCCCATTTGGTTGGATTGGGATGGATTCTTTTTATGGGCAGCAACCATGGTTTCTTGCTGAACTTGAAAAAGAGAGAATTGTTTACATTGCTGATATACCATGTGATACAAGAGTCTGGTTGAACAAACCTGATGTAGGGATACCACCGAAAAATGGAATTCGAGGACGGAATCCAACAATCGAAAAAGTTCTTGATAATAACCCGATACGAGTAGATAAGTTAGCAAACAAGTTAGATTCTTCACAATGGCATAGGATATTTCTACGGGATTCTGAGCGAAAAGAAATGTGGTGCAAGCTTGCGTATCTGCGGATTTTTCCAGTCAAGGATAAATTGCCAGGTGAGGAGTGCTGGCTTATTATTCGAAGAAATGAGGGTGAGACTGAGACAAAATACCAGTTCTCAAATACTCCGGCCGATACAAGCATTGATAAGATTGGAAAGATGTCTTGCAGCCGTTATTGGATCGAGCGTGCTATTGAGGATGCTAAAGGGGAGGTAGGTTTAGCCGATTATGAAATAAGAGGTTACCTCGGCTGGAATCACCACGTAGCTATGGTTTTCATGGCAATGCTGTTTCTTCTTGAGATGCAGGATAAATGGAAATCGAAAGCATCACTGCTTACTATTAGTGATGTGAGGGAGATTTTTGAGGTAATTATGCCTAAAAGAAAGGTCACTGATAAAGAAATCTTAAAATTGATAAAGAAAAAACATAAAGCACGGTACTCAGCTAAATTATCGCATCATAAAAGAGGGGGATAATCTGACAATGTCAAGTTAAGTTTGCAAATTTTATTAATCTTTTTTTTCAGCATCAAAAGAATTATGATTAATTCTACCTCACCTCACTTCCCGGTCCAATCCCACATAATATACCTTTGGTTTTGTTCCCAGATCAGGTTTGAGAACATTAATCCTCTCTTTATCTAGTATTTTATTGACTGCACTATCAGGGTCTTTCAGGTCTCCGAATACTCTGGCTCCGACAGGACATGCCTGGACACAAGCTGGCAAAAGACCCCTGGTAATCCTGTGATAGCACCAGGTACATTTATCAGCAACACCGCCTCCCAAATTTGGATCAGGTTTGTAGTGAAGGCTCCCTTCCGACATAAAGTATCTGGCACCATATGGGCATGCCATTATGCAATACCTGCACCCAATACAGTAATCATAATCCACAAGAACAACCCCATCTTTTGTCAAATACGTGGCACCTACTGGACAGACCTGGACGCATGGTGGATTATCGCAATGATTACATAACTTGGGGAAATAAAATGCCTTTTTGATATCTTCAGCAGGAATATCATCATTAAATCCATCCACACCTCCATTCGGAGAATCAATTTTAGTTTCTCCATCTTTCTTAAAACGATATCTTTCAACCCATGTTCTATACCAGGGTTCATCAAAGGGAACGTGGTTTTCAAGTTTGCATGCATAAGCACACCTGCCGCAGCCGATGCATTTATAGCTGTCAACCACAAAGCTCCAGTAATGTTCATTCCAATCATAATTTTCTATATCAGGCAAGTCAACTGCAGCAATGCTGTTTTTAACAAGGGATTTGATGATAACTATACTAGCCGTGGCTCCTATGATTATTTTACATCCAATTTCAGTAAATTCTCGCCTGGATATTTCATTTTTCACATATCGCCTCATGCTGCCCCAGCATAGAATGAGATGGTTCTCACATAATCGGGATCATTCCACTTGAGAGCATACACTGCCCCCTCTTTTACATCAATATCAATAGCAGGCAAAGGAGATGGAGGTGGTCCTGAGATCACTGCCCCTGTGTTGGGATCAAACCTACCTAAGTGGCAAGGACAAAAGATATCATTTTCTTCAGGCTTCCAGTAAGCGATGCACCCCAGGTGCGTGCATACTGCTCCGAATGCTCTGAAGCCAGCAGGCATCTTTAAAAGGACGGCCGCTTTGCCGTTGAACATAAACTTTTTTGCAGTTCCGGTTGGAACCTCATCCACTAAAGCTATTTTTACTTCACTGAAAGTAGCTTTTGCTGTTTGCGGCCATAAATATTTTAATATTGTAGCTATAGCTCCTGAAGCAAAAAATAATGAGACCAGACCCATTAGAATTTCAGTGAGTCTTCTTCGAGTAGTAGTAAAAGTGATTTTATCGTTCATGCATTTCCTCTATTGTAGTCCGTACTTTTCTTGCTACGATCCTTTTTAGATGCAGGTATAAAGTGACAGCCAGATTCTACTCACATTGTTTTAAGTAAAGAAACGCTCTCTTTCTTCATGGGAGTTTTGGTTTAAATTTACAAAAAATATAGGACTTCTTTTTATTTGAACACGCGCAGGGACTTTTCTTTTAACAATTCCAGATCTCTCAGCATTGGTTTTTGTATATTTGTCCATGATGTCCTGACCGGACTGCACTTTAGGAGTCATGCTGCTAGTCTTTGATTCATATCCGTTTATCGAATCCACGTATCCTCCTCTTTCATATCTCCATCAGCCCTTCCGCCTCAGCATCCAGCAGTTCATCCACTTTGACAATCTCATCGCTGAACTCTTTCAGGATTGTGTTATCGCGAGACTGAACAAGAACACTGAGCACTCTGAACTCCCGTTGCTTCTTTGAATTAAGGAATTCAACCAGAAACTTTGGAGCAACAGGATCCTGGCCATCTGTAATGAACACAACATCAGCCTTTTGATACGCCTGCGATGCAACCACCTTAGTAGCCTTTTTCAACGCAGGCCCAAAAGCAGTGCCACCCGAATTTAGGAAAAACTCTGCTATCTCAACCGCTTTGATAAGTATGTTCTTATCGCCAGCTGCAACCTCGATGACCTTCAGTTCATCAAGGGGTCCGCCAAAGTGTATGCAGACAAACTTCCGTTTCTGCATCACGGCAATCTCAAGGAGTGTCAATATCACAGCCTTGCTCCATATCTCTCTATCTCCAGCCATCGATCCACTGTTATCGCAGCAGGCGATTATGGGCCCTTTGCCCTGCTTCTTATTGCCTTTAAGCTCATACTGCATCAGCTATCCCTCGATGAACTTGCGTTTGAACTCCGACTTCAACAATGGATGGCGAAGCTGGACAAGTTCTGCTGAAAGCACTCCTGAAAGATCACTGCCCTTGCCAACTGAATGTATCTTATCCCGCGACTGGGCCAGTTCGGTCTTCTACTGGTGAACTGCAAGCCGTCTTATTCTGCCGATTACCTCTGCTATTCTTTTGAACTTCTCATATTGCAGCTTTCTGACTAATTCCAGCTTTTGCTGGATAGGCTTGCGCGAAAGTTCGCCACCTTCGAGTCCCCATCCATAGCTTCTCTGAGGTTGATTGAGTATTCTTCAGAGCAGTGTAAAAACTTGAGCTAATGTCCTCATTCGTGTAATAAATGGGAAGCAAAAGCTCCTTTTTCAAGATGATAGAAAATATCATCAGTTCTTCCATTAACATTTCTTAAACCTCATTTAATTTATTTTTCTGCGTAACTTTTATCCACCTGTCACCATTGTCTTCAAGAAGACCATAATCCGTGATATTTATTACGCTTGTAAATCCTAACGCATTGGTTACCTCTATCGTAGAACCGCGTTTAGCATATACACCCTTTTGAGTAAATTTAGTATCTGTCGGGATGAGGAGATAAGTCCCATCTTCTCTGATCTCAAGTGTCTTAGAAGGTGTCTTATCAAGCTTGTAGGTGCCAATATATGTATTCTCACTTACACACCCTGAGGACAGGGAACCAAGCAGCATCGCAGCTACAAATAATTTAAATTTATTCAAAGTTCACCTTCTTAAGCGGAATAAGGACAATCGTTTTACCATCCCATTTAGCAGCAAGCTCCTCACCCTGGGCAAGATCGACATCGAATCCTACAGGCAGATTGATGCTCGCGCTTCCGTTAGGTTTCCTGTAGTATTTCGCGAAGGTATATTTGATATCGTCTTTTGAGTTTTTTTCATCTTTAGCCATGTTTACGGTATATTTTGCCTGAACTTATATAAATCTTCTTATTTATGCAAGTTTAAAGCAAAATATATAAACTATTAAGTAATTACATAGTTTTATGCAAAAATATGTAATATGTATTATAATCTTCATGATGCTGGGAGGGCTTGCATCGGCAGCGGGTAACGACAGCGATTTAATGAAACCTGGCATGGGACGCGCCTGGCTTGAACAGCAGGGAGCGGATGTACAGGAATTACTTAACTTTGTGCTTGGTGCCCTCGCGGTGGTAACTATAGTGGCTTATGCGATATTTACCGGGAAAGCCGGTGTCGGGATCATGGCACATTCAACGACCATGGGAGACCCAAGGGAACGGTCTCACGCACAGAATTCGTTATTGCAAGTCCTTTATGCACTGGTGGCAATAGTATTACTTATAAAAATTGGAACACGGTTCTTTGGCTGGTATTAACTGCCTTCCTTTTTTCAATGTCATTCCATCCAGTAAGTGCAGGGGTGTTGGAAGAATTGAATAATACCTATATTACTGATGTTTCCGGACTTCCTCTATACAACGAATCAGAATTGCGTCCGGATATAGAAATGACCACTACGGATCATTTACAGGGCTGGGTTGACATTGTGGGCTTCCAGAACATGGCAAATATCAGCGGCATACTCTATATCCACGATGACCCTGTTGCAAATGCAGTAGTAAGAGGAGATGCCAGGATATGGATCCAACCATCTGGAGTCAACACAGAACTGACTCAAAGCATATCTGTTAAACAGGTCGGGTCAAACATTATTGCTACCCTGCATGCGGTCCTGAAATGGGATACTGTCTCCTGCGATAATGACGGATGCTGGATAAGCGGTCATTTCACAGAAACTCATGACTGGATTGATTCGGAGATTTCTCCACCCCAATTCACATATCCAGGCCCACAAAACATGACAATAGAACGGTTCCCCGGTTTTCATCCTGTGAGCCTGATACACTTTACAGGTCTTAACGATTCGATAATATTTTTCAATATAACTACGCAAAGCGGCTCTGTGGAACATTTACTGAACATAGGGATGGTCGAGTTTACCAGCAAAGGTATTCCCTACATGAACGTCACGCCGTTCTCGGTATGGAGAAAGACTGGAAATGGAATATATCATCAGGGCGACGACACGATAATGGATAATGGGACTATAATTTCAGTGTTCCTGTGGACACCTTTCGGAAGAGCGCCAGATTACAATTTTAGTGAATATGCCGTTTATCATCAGAATAAATCCACAAGCATAAACCCGGCAATTGGTTACATAATTTATGTAGTTTTGATATTTTTGTCAGGAATTTACATAATGTATAGATCATCGAGGCAAAAATGAAACGAGTTATATTATTCATGGTTTTGTGCCTGATCCTGGTTCAGCCAGCAGCAGCTTCATTCGACCTGGAAGAGCTTCTACCTAACGTTATATCAAAAGGATTTGACAGGATACTGGAATCGCAGGCAGATAACTTGTATAATATGATGGGTTTAAATAATTCCAACGTACAGCCAGCAGTTTCAACCATGATGGCAGATAACAACGATTTCTTATCAAATCCAATGGTGAAGAGAATGAAGAATTTCACAGCATTCTGGTATTTCGTGTTTTACACAATATTCCTACTGGCAGGAGGGATTGCTGTGATGAAAGAGTCAGCAAGTTTCGATACAATGGGGAATGTTTTCGGAAGCTGGAGAAATAAATATTTCGAGATAGCCATAATCGCTCCTTTGATATGGGCATTCTACCTGTACGGATTACAGTGGATATTCTCCCTGGAATCAATACTTGCAAAATCAGCATTTTTAGAGTCAATGAATTTCGTTTCATATTCCCCTGACAACTCACTGGCATATCTTTTTAGAGCGTTGAGTTTCATCAGTTTAATGATAATATTTTATTACAGATATCTGGTTGTGGGGATCATATCTGCATATTTTCTTTTATTAGCAGCTGCGGGTTTATTCCCCTGGACAAGACAATTTGCAATGATGCTTTTCTCATACGGAGCAGTGATGCTGTTTTCAAGGTTCCTCATGTGCCTGATATTGTTAGGAGGAACAGGATTAATGAGCGGACTGCCATATCCATTGAATGAATCACTATTGCTTTATTACGTAGTCTCATCTGGAGCAATATTGGCAGGAGTGGCGTGCGTATTGTATCCGTTATTAGCCAGTTTTGGAAATCAAATAAAGTATCTGATAGTCGGTAAATTTCTGTTTGCAAAGGGAAAGTGATCCTACTAAAAAAGGAAGTGTATTAGAATGAATGACCAACAGTCCCATAAAATAATCGTTCCTTTACCACCCAGGTTCATTGTTGAGAAGCTGCAGCTTGGGCCTCTGGAATTATCCTGGGATCAGGTAAAAGTGATGCTGGTATGCGCTATTCTGACCACAATAGTAATCGGAACGGGAGAAGGAATATCAGGACTTGTACTGAATTCCATAGCCCTGTTGATAATATGGGGACTCTATTATAAATACGCAAGAACTCATGAAATACTGGTAGAATCAAAGATAATTTTCGCTCATAAGATCAGGAAGTTAAAAGGCTTGGATAGATATTCAAGCATCTCAAGCCCGGATAAACAGGTCTCCCAGCTGTATCGATTCAGCATAAAAAATATTTCAAAAACAGGAGTTGTAGACTTCGGGGACAACAGATTCGGAGTGATCCTGGGATGCGATACTCGCTGGCTTGATGACGAGGAACTGGCGCTAAATATAACAAGGATAAGTGGATTCCTGAATTCGATACAACCAAAGACACTGATAAAAGTACGGGCAAGTTCCCAGATACCTTATTTGAATCCCGTGGAAAGAATGATAATGGAGCAGGTAAACGAACCAAGGTCGCATAATGAAAAGGCTCTGCTATATTCTCTGCATGATCTATCTTCAAGAACACCAAAGACCACAAACTGGGATGTAAAAATTTTCATTGGAGTGGTATCTAATCCCAGTGAAATAGAGACGCTTATGATGACTCTGCTGCCCGGTGTGCTGAACAGATTACAGGCAGCCCACACCATGTCAGCGGTAATAACACAGAGGAATAAGATCTACAATATCTTTGCAAATGATAATACAAGCTATCAGGTGCAATCTAACAGGACTCCTGCGCTCTATGGAGAGAAGGCGATCTGGAAAAATACGCTTCGCCAGATAATGCAGGGCTCGATCGTGGATAACAGGGACCATCTTCTTGTCAACAATACAGAGTACATTTCCTGCATAATCGTGGGGATACCTGTTGGAGGAGTAAGCGGATTTCCACCCACGCTTTCACCTGAAATACTGACTCAAATTTACAGGCTGTCCGCAAGCGAAGAGCATGTGATCAGGATAGACCAGAGCATATACCCGATAGATTCTCCCAGGGCATTAACTGAGATCAAAAGAGCGATGAACACAATCAAAGGAAATGAGGAATCGCTCCAGAATAACCAGACTGCACGCTTTGATATGGGGCTTGACCAGGAAGACCTGAGGGCATTGTATGCCCAGATAAAGGATGGGAAGGAGAGCATGTTCGATATTAACTTCATTATTACAGTCTTTTCTCATTCATACACATCACTGCTTGCAGGGATCTCCAAAGTACGGGCCATCCTGAGTGCGAATAACATTATGAACCGCGTGCCTAACGGCAGGATTCTGGAGACAATACAATGCACTCAGTTCTTACCCTACTACGATGAGAAGATCTCAGTCTGGCTTCCTACTTCCGGTATTTCAAGGATCACGCCTCTTGTGAACGGCCCGAACAATATGGTCTCGTCTTATGGAGTTTATTTCGGGAATGACATTCATACGAACCAGGAGATAATAATAGACCTTGATAAGCTTGGAGCAAGCCATACTTTGATGATCGGTCCGACAAGGTCAGGCAAGACCACAGCCATGGCAATTACTGGGATCAGGACGATCCTGAACGGGGACGATGCCATCTACATAACAAACAAGCCAGATTCGACAACAAATTATCTGGCAGTAGCAGAGTATTTCAGTGACGTGAGCCAGATCATTAACCTTGGAAGGCAGCCTGACGGAAAGACGTGTTATAATATCAATCCACTTGAGATTATTTTTAATGAGAATGTGTCGTTCGATCCTATCTCGAAGTTCTATGAACACTTAAATACCGTTAAGTTTTTCCTGAATCTGTTGACAGGAGGGGACAGAACCCACAAACAGATATCATACATAGGCGAGACTCTGGTAGAGCTCTATGCAAAGTTCGGAATTATTCCAGAAGACAGGAAAACATGGAAACAGGAAAAACAACCGACCTTTCTTGATCTATATGATATCTGGGAGAGGGATAAAAAGAAATACAGATCAGATGCTACCATTGAAGCGGTGTATAGCAGGACATCCTCTCTCAGGAATACACTGAGATGGCTTTCAAATCCCACCAACGTTGACCTGACAAAGCAATATACCGTGATAGACCTCTCAGCCATTCCCCAGGATACGCAGGAAGCTATGAATTATCTTCTCACTGCCATCCTTGCCCTGCGATTCAACATAAACTCAAAGAGAAAGACCACGATCATGATCGATGAAGCAGGCGTGTTCCTGAAGAACGCGAGGTTGCAGGATGAGTTCTCGCGAATGCTAAAACAGGCGGGGAGTTTCGGAGTTCGGATAATAATCGGGTCTCAGCAGCTATCCGATCTTTCAAGCATAGGTCCTGAGTTAAGAGCGAACATCTTTATTTCTGAGGTATATGGACTGAATATCGGAAAAAGCATTGACGATGTGGTGAAATTTTTCAAGTTATCGAATAACGATGCACAGTTCTTGTTATCCTGCTCCAGGCCTGGCATGTGCGCTGTATCCGTGGGATACCCTTACGCAACTACCTATCATATGCAAAGGGTAGCATCTGATCTTGAGGCGCAGATCCTGTTCGGAAAACAAAAGCGGCAGGTTGCCTACACCTTTGTTCACCCTGATCTTGAATCGTTTGCAAAAGAGCAGGGTGTAATTATGTCTGACTGGATAAATGGCGATACAACAATTCTCCGTAAAGAGAGGCTGGTGGAATGGACTCAAAGGGCAGTCGGAAATGGGAGAGCTTTTGCATACATTGAAAAGGAGAATATAAATCATGAACTCATCCTTAACCAGAGTAAAGAGCACTATTTGAGTGTCATTCAGATAGCAGCGTATTTCATTGAACGAAACATCAAGGTTGAGGTTAATCATTATGACAATGCAGACGTAGTTGCCTGGCTGCCAGACGGTCCGGTAGCATTTGAGTACCAGACTTCGGGGTACAACGATCCGAAGATCTTGACCGAGAAAAGAAAAAACTGTGAAAACAAGTACGGTCGTCTGTTTTTTGTAGGGAATACTCACAGCGTAAAAGAGGTCGCGCTTGCAATAGAAACCGATGAAATCGTTATCACAAGAGGCACTCGTCTGGATGAGAAGATTAAAGAACTTCTTGGAGAAACAAGCTTGAAACAGGCAGATCCATGAAAATCAAAAGAAAAACTGGAGAAACAAGAAGGGTCGTCTGTTTATTTATGGTAGAAATCGGGCAATTACGTTACGGAATCAACCAGATTATATAAAGAACAAGCATTTAAAAAACAGAACAGTATGGAGCAAATCGGAGCTGTTTTTTCTGTTTATTTTTGAAATGGGGCGATAATAGGGCAAATCTTCAGAAGGTACTTTATTATAGGATATGGTGCCTGGCTACCGCATTGTTGTTTCATGGAGAGATCGGGTGTCATGGATGGTATGAGAATATCTAAGATTTAGTTACGCTCATGAATGATCATAGGGGTATTTTAATCGAAATGTAAAATTGCATTCAGGCCTTAAGAGATTTACACCTTTTGATGCAAGCGAAAGCTATAAATCATCATTCTTATGTACTATAACACGTACGTAATATGAAACAAACAAAATTTCATGGAATTTCGGATAAAAAATTATTAGATATTGGCTGGAATAAAAGCAATGCAATCATCAAACTAACTGATGCTAGAGGAGATCTATCAAATTGCAAAGGATACAAATCTGATGTTGAGAAAAGCGATTGTGGCATCAGAGGATGGTCAATGAACAGGATTTTCAGTTGTGATGAATTGCCAGGGATTTTAAGGATATCTTGATATATGCATGAAAACGATAACTATCCTGACAGGAACCTGGCCAGCAGTACTCCTACTCCTACCAATCTTATTCCAAATCCCTGCAAGTTCAGGGGAAAAACCATAGAGATCCTCGGCGTTCTTTCCAATAGCGGTGGAATGACTACAATGGAAATTTCTGAACAGACAGGGATACCTGTTCGTATAGTCGGTGTTTATTGCCGTGGTGGTGAAAAAAGAGGTGTTTTTGAGAGAAAGGAACGATGGGGATGGAGGGTTACATCATTTGGTTTGTTAATATTAAGTATTAATAATAATAATGGAAAAACGAAGGATAAAGATATGATAAACGAAGGATAAACGAAGGATAAACGAACTTTAGACAGTCCCAAAAAATCACATCAACTCGACCTGTCAGTTTTCACAAATCGTTCAGATATCTCAGAACCTGAACGAATAGTAGTAGGAGTACTGGTGAATCACTTTGAGAGGACAGGAGAGAAGTATCGTTACTTTCGTGATTTCTATCACTTCTGTGATGAAACCGGTGTGGGCGCTATAGATGCTCCGCCAGCCATAGCCCGACTAAAAGAAGAAGGGTGCATCTACACCAGAAAGGATGAGTTCGGGTGGAAGATCGGTCTTAAAGTCAATTTTGTGGAGAGGTTAAAATTCTGTTAAGGAGAAATAAAATATGAATAACAAAAACATTTTATCGACTATATTAGTGCTGCTGATCATTCTTTTCAGCGGATGCATTGCAAGTGAGACAAACCTCAATAAAAATATTTTTTCAGGAGAAACTAGAAACGATATTTTTCACAACAAAACCCTCATGTTTAAAACGAAGATGCCCCAGGGATGGAAATCAGATGTTATGTGGCAATTGCCCTATGGCGGTGCGATTAATTTTGTAAATGACAAATATCCCTGGTGGCCATCGGGCGATGATGGCGCCATAAGAACTGATCTTGTAACCTATGGCACTCTTGCCTTAGTTCGGGTGAGTATGGATACACAATTAGTTCCTGCTGGGTACACGCTGGAATATGCACGTTCACAGGAGCTCAAAAGACCGGAGGGAATCATATATGAAGGTTATACAAAACTCGGCGGAGAAACAGCATGGGAGGTCATCAGAAAATACAGGACTGTTGGAGATTTATACCAGCGAGATATACATATCATTCACGGAAAAAGATCATTTGTGTTAAATTTCAATGTAATCAGTACAGATGTTGAAAAACGGGATAATGTCACAGTTGAACTTGAACCAGATTTCAATGAAATTATCACATCTTTTAAGTTCTTAGACTGATGCGCTGCGGTTAAAGACCCCAGACCCCAATATTAGAGGAATAGGCCAGCGAGAATATGGTGTCTGGACATTCGTCCAGAGTCAGAGAATGTGCTGGCGCAAGAACAGCTGAGATACTGAAAAATGTCTGTTTGGAAGATATAAAGGGTTAAAAATATTTGAGCCGTATGCAGTGAAAGTCGCATGTACGGTTCTTAAAGAGCTTGGGGTCGGAAACGACCTCCGGCTACTTGACAAGTATTTATTGCTACTTTGACGCGGAAGTATACAGCACTGATTCAATCGAAACTGTTTTAAAATCTGCTGAGGTAATGAGAATAGGAGGTTCAAAGTGGTCGATCAGGCTGAGATTCATAGACTCGCACAGAGCAGGGATGTGAAGGACCGGAAAAAAGCAATAGAAGAACTGAATGACAACTTTTCTATTCTTAAATCTAAGGAACAGGCCTGGGACGACCTGATCCGGCTCACTAGGGACAATAGTGATGATGTGCGAAGGGGTGCCACAATTGCCCTTAGTATTTGTTGTTCTCACCTTCCCGAAGAATATAGAAAGCAGGCTTGGGGCGACATTCACAGACTCACGAAGAACAAAGAATATTTTGTGCGAACTCGTGCCGCTAATGCTCTTGGGACTTTTTATTCTCGCCTTCCCGAAGAATACAGAAAGCAGGCTTGGAACGACCTGCACAGGCTCACGCGGGACAAAGAGTATTTTGTACGAAGTGGCGCTAGTCGTGCCCTTGGTTCTTGTTATTCCTACATTCCCGAAAAATACAAAAAGCAGGCTTGGGACGACCTAATAGGGCTCTTGCAGGCCAATTACCCGGATGTGCGAAGTGGCGCAGCTAATGCCCTTGGTTTTTGTTATTCTCAGATTCCAAAAAAATGCAAAAAGCAAGCTTGGGACTGCCTGCATAAACTCACCCGTGACAATGACTACGAGGTGAGAAGTGGTGTCGCTAATGCCCTTGGTTTTTGTTATTCCCACCTTCCCGAAGAATACAAAATACAGGCTTTGGATGACCTTCAAAGGCTTACTCAGGACGATATGGTGGGTGTTCGAAGTGGTGCTGTAAAATCCTTTGATTTTTGTTATTCCCACCTTCCCGAAGAATACAAAAAACAGGTATGGAATGACCTTCACAGGTTAACTCAGGACGAATATGATATTGTGCGAAGAGATGCCGGTAGGTTCCTTGTTTCTTGTTATTCTCAGATTCCTGAAGAATGCAGAAAGGAGGCATGGGGCGATCTGATTAGGTTCACACATGACAATGATCCTTTTGTGTATAGTGAGGCCGCTATTGCCCTTGGTTCTTGTTATCCCCAAATTCCTGAAGAATACAAACAACAAGCATGGGACAAACTTATTGAACTCACTCAGGACGATAACGACTTTGTGCGTATGCGCGCTGCTGATGCCCTTGGTTCTTGTTATTCCTGCATTCCAGAAGAATATAGAAAGCAGGCTTGGAACGACCTGCATAGGTTCACACTGGACAATAACGACACAATGCAAAATGGCGCCGCTGCATCCCTCGCAGATCATGAAATTATCAGACAGAGCATTGACAACTATGTGCCAAGTAGCATAGCTTGTGCCCTTGGTTCTTGTTATTCCTATATTCCCGAAGAATGCAAAAAACAGGCATGGGAAGACCTCCAGAGGCTCGCCCATGACAATTACGAGGGCGTGCGCATGAGAGCTGCTGATGCCCTTGGTTCTTGTTATTCCTGCATTCCAGAAAAATATAAAGAACAGGCATGGGACGAACTGATCGGGCTCACACAGGACAGTAACTTCCAGGTGC
This sequence comes from Candidatus Methanoperedens sp., assembly GCA_012026795.1. Lineage (NCBI taxonomy): Archaea > Methanobacteriati > Methanobacteriota > Methanomicrobia > Methanosarcinales > Candidatus Methanoperedentaceae > Candidatus Methanoperedens > Candidatus Methanoperedens sp. Next base: position 37,241 of record VEPM01000016.1, on the reverse strand, counting down.
GAGGGTATGCCGCTAAAGCACTTAGTTCTTGTTATTCTCATACGCCCTATGAATATAGGAAGAAAGCATGGAATGACATTAAACGGCTCACACAGGACAAAGATCCTTTTGTGCGAGGTGGAGCTGCTAAAGCCCTTGGTACTTGTTATTCCCTGATTCCCGAAGAATACAGAAAACAGGCATGGGATGACCTTCAAAGGCTCAGGCAGGACAATTACTACTTTGTGCGAATTGATTCTTGTCGTGGCCTCGGTTCTTGTTATTCCCAGATTCCCGGAGAATATAGAAAACAGGTATGGGATTGGCTTCAAATGCTGACACATGACCCTGAAAAAGATGTCCGTATAGCTGCAAACCATTCATCCGGTGAAGTATCAATATACAGGGCAATCCAGGCGAAAAATGAAGAATCAATTAAGAAAGAGTTGGAGTCAGCCCTGAAATTTTTTGAAAAAGCCTCAAGTGAGTCAAAATATCTTAATCCTGCAAGATTTTGTCTTCCATTCTATCTTTCTTATTATACCATAGTATTCAAGGAAGGAGATGCAAAGGTTGAGGTGGAAAAATATCTTGCAGAAGCAGAAGGTGCTCTTGAAGGCTCAAAGATTAAAGAAAAGCTCCTGAAAGCTGTGGAAAATCTCGGAAATGCACTGAAGGAGCTGCGGAGAGCGCGAGATTCAAATGAAATTAAATCCGACATAAAAGCATACAAGCAGTACATCGACCGTGCTTGTGAGATTCTTGAAGCAATAGAAGAAAAAGCACCTAGAGCAAAGGAGCTGATCAGGAAGGGACTACCAATAATTGATAAAAAAATTAAGGAATTACTTGGGGAAATCGAAGAAAAAACAAAGAAACTCCATGAGGTATCTCAAGGAACTCCCTTTGAAAAGATAAGCAATAGTGCCAATGTTCATGTTGAAGGATTGGGAGATACTAAGAAACCAATCGAAGCCGATCGCGTATTGAACAATCTAATTACTGATGTGCGTGCTACCTTTGATATTCTTTTACCTAAAGAGAGTGGTAGATATAGCCAACTTGAAAACGCAGATTTATTAGATAAAGCAATGGCCATGAAAGCTATGGTTATTTCTATTTCTGTTGAGATAAATAACATGAAAGAAAAATTAGCAGAAAAGGATAAGCAGATTGAATATCTGGAGGATAAAGTTCTTCTCAAACTTGATAATCTTAGTTATGGTATTTCTATGCTAAAACTTCGTTCTGGAGAAATAGTTCCCTCACTGCATGAGATACAAAATGAGATGAATAAACTAAAAACAATTCAAGCAGATCTTAACAAAATTGGTTTAAGCTTAAATGACATAGAAAATCGGCAGCATCAGGGTTTTAATCGTTTAGATGTTGATATAACAAGGTTGGCTAATGAAATTGAGGCTCAGATAATACCAAAGCTGCCTCAAAATAATGATGCAACAAAGGAAATTTTGAAAAAACTAGAGGATTTAAAAGTACCCAAAAAAGAAGTCTGGTTCAATCGAGTGGTTGGGCTTGCATCGATTATAAGTCTCATATTACCATTTTTATAAGCTGGAACGGGAGTGTAACTGTTTTTGCTGAAACTTCATATACAGAAGAATGTATAGGAGTTAGCAACAATGGCACAACTATTTACAAAACAACAAGCAAGGACATGGCTCAGGGAGAATAATCTGAAAACTGGGAAAAGTATAGAAGAAGCTTTTATTGTTGAGATCAAAGATGTTCTCCAGGAAGCACTGGAAGAAGAAATGACAAGCGAACTTGGTTATTCCAGGTACGATTGGAAGAATAAAAAACGAGTAATTCTCGCAACGGGCACATCAAAAAGACAGTAAAAAGCCAGTTCGAGGAGATACCTCTTGATATTCCAAGAGACACCAATGGCGAATTTGAACTTATGATCGTGAAAAAGCATGAAAGGACCATATCAAATTCGCTTGAGGATATGATCGTTTCTTTATTTGCTCAGGGAATGAGCAATCGGGATATCGAGCATCATATGAGAAAGATCTACGGGATTGATGTATCGCCAAAAATGGTTACAAGGATAACCGACAAGATCCTTCCCATAACAAAGGAGTGGAAAAACAGACAGCTTGAGCCAATGTATCCCATAATTTATCTGGACGGCATTGTCTTCAATGTGAACCAGGATGGCAAGGTAGCAAAAAAACAGCTTATACGGTGTTTGCAATAACAATAGAGGGCAAAAAGGAGATACCGGGCATATGGATAGGGGAGGCGGGATCATCCAAATTCTGGATGAATGTATTGTCTGATATGAAAAATCGTGGAGTAAAGGACATCCTGATTGCATCTGTCGATGGGTTAAGTGGGTTTGAAGCCGCTATCAAAGCTGCATTTCCAAAAACAGAGATCCAGAAATGCATAGTGCATCAGATCAGAAACTCTACAAGATTTGTCAATTACAAGGATAGAAAACAGTTCTGTGAGGATATGAAAGTGATATACACCGCCCCTAATGAAGAAGCAGGATTAGCAGCCCTGGACGAATTCGAGAAGAAATGGGGCAGCAAATACTCATATGCTATAAAGAGCTGGAGAAGCAACTGGCAGGGTTTATGCACATTTTTTAAGTATCCGCCTGAGATTAGAAGGATGATCTATACCACGAATCCGATAGAGAATTTTAATAGGAAAATTAGAAAATTCACCAAAACCAAAAGTTCATTCCCGACAGACGATTCTCTGTTTAAAATTCTATATCTGATCGTTATGGATGCCACTGAAAAATGGAAAATGCCTATTCAGAATTGGGGTATGATCCTAAACCAGCTCAGGGTGTACTTCGATGAACGAGTGGATGGATATTTATAGAGATGGTGAAATATGAGAATTGAAAGTTTGAGCAAAAACGGTTACACTCCCAACCGAAATCCTTTGCCATGTATAAAAAGTCTTTTCATAAAACCCCCGCATGCGCTTGATAAAGGCAATCCCACCAAAGACCAGATTCGCACATAACGTCTATAAGGTGTGCGTAGCCATTATCCGTGCCTCAATCAAAGATTCAGTGTTTGCGTTAAACATTTTTTCAAGTAGATAAAAAGCCTGGAACCATTCTGCCTATCTGAGTCACCCCTTTGGAAATCTGTTAATCTGTTCTGACCAGACGGGATATTCAATCCACATCAACGTTGTTTAAGATTAAATCTTGGTTTTGATATACGAGATGAAAACTGAAGATAAAAACTAATTTTAACTTTTATATATTATATGTGCAATAATTTAAATACATAGCTGCACTATCGAGTTTTTGTGAAAAAAATAATGTGTAAAAAAGGAATTGCGGCCATGAAATGTCGGAACGTATTGTATTCGATCATATTGGTATTTTTATTAACTTCCGTAGCCGGAGCAGAATCCGGTAAGGTGGTTATGAACGACACCCAGGAAAAAAATTATACTCATGTTTACACATTTGGGAACGGGAACGATTGGGCTACTGAATATGATGTATCGTTTGACAAACTATATTTTGATACTTCATCCTGGGATCATCTGTCAGCTCTAACCATAAATTTAACAAATTTATATTCCTTCCCTCCCCAGGATTATCAGACCTCCTTTACGATAAGATCCGGCGGTTCTGGCGGTGGAGTTGTATCATTCTCTCGTCTTGATAATAAAGTTCACTGGGCTTTTAATGATAATGCAGTAATTACTTCCTCGGATATCGTTCTATCATACGACACAAATATATTTACAAATCTGGAACGGTTGAACTATTTAGTTCAATATTATAAGGATTGCAGTCCTGATATTAATGAGCCTGCTTTTGTACGTGTTGAAGAGGGAGGCTGCTATATCGGAAGCGATGACGATTATGACGGCACATATAATGCAACCTATGAAACATCAGTATCTAAGAGTTCAACTATTCCTTATGTTGTTACTTACTCATCAAACTCAACAAAAACATATTTTAATTTCACATACACTAAGCCCGATGTATTATATCGTGTAATTATTCAGGATTCATCAAAGAAGCCCTATTATGATGAAATGGGTTTTACATCCGGAAGCACCGTATCTGTAGTCAGGGAATATGGAAAAGGGATCTACTTCAATGTAACTTCTTTCAAAGGGCAAAACTATGTTATAACAATAAATGCAACTGAGGAATCACAGCAAACTCCAACGATCGGCGCGCCGAATATAACCAGTTTCAGCCCTGCTAATTCCACAGTGAAAAATACTGCAGGTGAAAAAAGGACATTCAGTATCGCGACCAATCAGACTGTAAATATTGTATGGTCTCTCAATAATGCAGTGGTTCAGACCGACAGCAGTGTAACCCTGTCGAACTATGTCAACACCAGCGCATCACAGTGCACATGGATCGTAACTTCAATTGTCAATAATGCAAAAGGCAATGCCATACAAACCTGGGTGTGGGTTGTTGAACCTGCAAGTACACTCGATATTCTTGCATATTACAGGGAACTTGGTGATGATCCCGGCACAGTGGAGTACGCTGACATTCAAAAAGCAATAGACGACTGGATAAGCAAAACAGTACCGGCTGGATTTGCAGATCCAATAACATACCAGGAGCTACTTACTTTAATATATCAATGGTTATAATTATGGAAAAGAAAAACATTTTATTCACTTTATTTTTTCTGATGATCGTTCTTTTCAGCGGATGCATTACACAAATTGCAGGTAATGAGACATTATCTAATACCGATCAAATCAGAAAGGATGTTTATTCCAACAAAACTCTTATGTTTGAAATGAAAATCCCTTCCGGATGGAAATCAGATGTAATGTGGCAAGTACCCTATGGTGGTGTAATTAATTTTGTTAATGACAAATACCCCTGGTGGCCGTCGGGTGATGATAGCGCCATAAGGCTTGATCTGGAAAAGTACGGCACTCTTTCCATAGTCCAGGTGAGTATGGATACACAATTAGTCCCTATCGGGTACACTCTGGCGTATGCACGTTCACAGGAATTGAAAAGAGAAGAGGGCATTACCTATGAGGGAGAGACAAAACTTGGAGGAGAAAGAGCATGGGAGATCATCAGGAAATACAGGACTGTCGGGGACTTATACCAGCGAGATATACATGTGATTCACGGAAAAAGATCATATGTATTGCGCTTTCAGGTCATCAGCAGCAATGCAGAAAAACGGGATAATGTGACTGCCGAACTTGAAACCAATTTCAATGAGATTTTTGGATCGTTTAAGTTCATAGATTGACTGTGCCGGGGTCTTGATGACCCCTGACCCTGATGCTAGAGGAATAAACCAGCGAGAATATGGTGTCTGGACATTCATCCAGAGTCAGGGATTGTGCTTGCGCAGGAACAGACAAAATACTGAAAATATACATATTTATTCAAGTTAGCAATACTTGAATATATGAATAACATAAATATAGCATACGATGCCGATAATATTCAGTGATGAAGACCTGATGTATCTTGACAAAGATCAGGATGAAAAATTGCGATCTATAAGGCAGACAATTGATGCCATAAAAGCGAAAGGCAACACAACACTTTGTAAAAAATGCGGTCATATGATGCAGTATTTCACAGTTGGAAATGCAAAGCTTCTCCAATGTGTTTTCTGCGGGAATAGGGTTGCTGAGATGATTGAATTATGAAACCCTAGTCTTGATATGTCATAATCATAATCATTTTTTAACGAAACAGGTATATTAGTTTTGATGGTTATTGTTAAGTGTGAGCAGGCAATTAGCTTCATATCACTCCACTTACCATCCTATCCATGGCCTGCTCTATCCTATTAGTATTGAATAGATTAACTTATATAATTTTCCAGTAGAAATAAAGGGGTTTATTTCTTCCTCCATTTATTCAACCGTTCAAATCTTATCTGTTCAATCGCTTTCTTTTAGTTTCAAGCCGGTTAATCATCTTCTCAAAAGATTATCAAATGTAAAATATATAATATTATAAAGGCATTCTGAAAAAGCAGCAGGGAGGAAAAAAATGATTAAAAAAATCGACCATATTGGGATTATAACAAACGACTTAGATCAGTCAGTGGGATTCTATACTGATGTGCTTGGCTTTTCTATTTTCAGCAGGATAGAGATGGCAGAGGCGGGATTATCAGCAGTTTTCGTAGAAAAGAATGGAAGTAAAATAGAACTCATGAAGTGCAGAGGCAAAAATGTTCCAGAGCGTTCTGAGGGTGTTAAACTCAAAATCGGAGAAGGTTCAATCCCGATAGATGACCATATCACTTTTTCCGTGGATGATATTGAGGCTACAGTATCTCAAATTAAGAAGAAAGGCATTGTATTTCATTTAGAGCCAGTACAACTGGAGGGGGGTATGAAACTTGCCTTCTTGAAAGACCCGAACGGGGTGCTGATAGAACTGGTAGAACCTCCTCAATAATAATAGAGATTTCAATTCACACAGAACAGTTCAGCTTTTTTTATAAGCTGACTATTATTGGGATAAGCTCAAAGCTGGGCACTCATTAATGCGATCTTGTAGTTCATCCTCTAAGGATCTCAAGTATCTGCTTTGGAGTCACGATTTTTATCCCCTGGAATTCCTTAACATCAAGAAGATGTTTGTTGCCTGAAACCAGATAATCTACCTCACCTTCAACAGCGCACTCTAATATCCTGTCATCTGCAGGATCCTTAACAATGACGTTCAAAGTGAATGCAGGAGAGACAAGTTCAGCATGGCTTAAGGTTATTTCTGAGTATAAAGCCACATCTTCTCGCGGCAGTTCAAATTTCCCATCAGTTAAAAGTATCCTTTCAAGTTCATTGATAATTTGACTTGATATCACTAATTTGGCTTTTCCCTCAAAGCATAGATGGATGAACTTGTATGGATTCCTGCGCCAGAACAAAGCTGAAATGTAAATATTGGTATCAGCAACTACCTTTACCATATTTTATTTTTGTACTTTGCGGTGTTTATGGATTATATCATCAACGTCTGTTTCTTTGATACCTTGTTCTCTTGCTATTTTTTCTCCTTTTTCTGCAAGAAATTCAAATTCTTTAATGCCAGGGAGTTTTATTTTTTTGAGAAGGATAGTATCCCTGTCCCGGATCACTGCAAAGGGTGTCCCTTCTTCAAATCCTTCGCGGAGTTTTTTAGGGATCACTATTTGACCTTTTGTGGACATTTTTGTGAACTCGACTTCTGTTGCCATGATACTAACTTCTTACTTTCTTACCTAATAAGGCTTTGCCAGTATTGATGAGGTCTATTCTCCAAAACCGATATCTTCATGGCGCAGTTCCCGGATTCTTTTGGATGGCTTTATCTTTCGCCTTTTGAGGCGCTACGAAGCTTGCTGGAGTCCAGTGGATATCCATAATTTATGCTGCAATGGTACTTGATGGTTAAACGAGTGGGTAGATTGAACGGGCAATTTGATGGCTTTATTTCATCTTACTGCGCTGGGTTTAACGACCCCAGACCCCAATATTTGAAGAATAAACCAGCGGGAATATGGTGTCTGAGAATTCGTCCAGAGTCAGGGATCGTGCTGACGAACAGGTGAGATATTGAAAAATGAGCAATTCAGATTTTTAATACCCGTCACGCAAAGATACTTTTAAATATTTACATATATTTATGCTAATTAAGCAATTTATGCAAATTATTGTAAATGCCACATTTCTAATAAATACCTTGAGAACAGAACCCGAAATATTGCGGGAAATGAAGTTATCCACCATAAAAAATGTAGCCGCTGAAATTGAAAATGAGCTAGGGATAAACATCAATGATCCCAATCTTGAAAAAAATAGAGAGTTGGTGAAAATATAGGAACAAATATTAATGTGACACTTCCAGATATGATCGCAAGCTACCTCAAACGGAAATCAAAAGAAGAATATCTTCCGGTATCTGCAATTGCAAGGAAATACATCGCCAGAGGAGTTACAGAGGAGCTTATTATCGAATATCACAGGAAAGGATATTCGATCTCCAGTATATCCGAAAATATCGATGTACCTGTCGCCAAGGTAATGGATGTGCTTTCAAGGCTTGATGAAGAGAGTGATGTAGAAAAAACCCTTGAGGATATCGAGATCAATTCATCAGACTGATTCCTTCTCTCAATTTATCCTGCCGCCCCAGGTGCGACATGATCATTGGAGCATAGAGGAACAATATCTACGCACCTGTTCAGGGTGTCAATGGCGATATCCAGGTCATGGAATTCGCTGTGGACCATCAGAGCGTACAGCATATTCGGGTCATCAGGCGATCGGAACGCCTTTCAGGATGAATCGTGCCTTCTCTCATCTGCCGTCAGTGGACAAGCGCATCGACCTCTGGAATTATCCTCTTTCAGGGAACGGGCGCGCCTGACGGCGGATAAATGGGGCTAAAGCCCGATCAGGGGATGATCGTGCGCCGCCTGCGGGCGGTTGGTTGCCTAGTTTTAAATAAAATTATTGGGTATGAATTATCGAGATATCGATAGTTTGGAGAATCAATATGAACAATGAGAAGGCTTGTAAAGAGTGCGGTGATAACGTTTGCTCAGTTATAACGAAGCAGTCAGAAATGGAAACGATGTCGAGTACCGAAACATCAGGCTTTGCTCACTATGCGGGAGCGTGGTTGAGCTATGAGATGGCAGTGCCCGAGCTGTCTTCAGATATATGATACCGTGCTTGATAGGTTCAATGACAGACCTATCCAGGAACAGTTCCCGAACTCCAAACCGTGGGAACGCGAACAGTTGATAACCGGTATCTGTTCCTATAAGTGCTGGAATGAGTTCCTGGGCCAGGAGAGCCGAGTAGTTGTTATTTTTTTTGGCAGCAGGTTACTGTAAGCTGAATGTATGGGGTTCTATTGTTTATTGGTGGTCAGAAACCTTAGGAAAACGACTTCGGAGTTATTGTTGGATTGTCGCCAAAACTTTTTTGGAAAAATGGCTTATCGATTCCGGGAATTAAAGGTAAACTTTTTATCTATGTAAATTGTGTATATAATTATATGCAAAATAATTCAAAACTTTCCACAAATTACATCATAAAATTGTTATTTGAGCAGGAATATTACTATTTCACAGTGCGTGAGCTTGCGGGTTTATTAAAAGTCCCTGTTGAAAAAGCATATACGATTGTGGCAAGACTTGAGGGAAGAGGGTTTATTAAATCCGTAGAGAAGGGAAAGTATCTCTTGCTTGGTTTCGAACCAGAGTACGTTCTTTCCAATCCGTTTTTTATAGCTTCAAGGGTTGTTTATCCTTCATATGTGAGTTTCTGGAGTGCTTTGAATTTCTACGGATTCACAGAACAGGTTCCAGCGGTGGTTTTTGTTGCATCTACCAGGAAAAAGAAAGAAGTAGAGTTCAACAATTCCAGGTTCAAATATGTGCTGATAAATCCAGAGAAGTTTTTTGGATACAGGAAAGAGAGAACAGGAGAACTTGATTTCCTGATCGCAGAAGAGGAAAAGGCAGTCATTGACAGTCTTTACCTGCCTGAAAATGCAGGTGGAACGGCAGAGGTGATAAAAGCGGTTTATAATGCAAAAGATAAAGTTGATCCTGAGAGACTATTTGATTATGCATCAGCCATGAAGAACAGGAGCCTTTGCTCAAGATTAGGATACCTGCTTGAGAGATTCGGCGCTGATGCAGGGATGTTACTGGAATGTTCGTCGAATGAGTATGTCAAGCTTGATCCGGCAAGAAAGAAGAGCAAAGTCTGGGATAAGAAGTGGCATATTAATGTGAATATGAACGAAGAAGAGATCCTTGGATGGAGGGAGACTTAGCATGCTGACGAGGAAGAAAATTGAAAAGATCGCCTTGAAGAACAGGGTATCGCTATTTACCCAGGAGAGGGACTACGTACAGGCAGTATTTCTTAGCCTGCTTTATTCGAAGACAACTGGATTAATATTCAAGGGCGGCACCTGCCTTCGAATTGCTTACAGTTCACCGAGGTATTCTGAGGATCTGGATTTTAACTCAAATCTTGACGAAGATGAGGCATATAAAACGCTGGAAACAGCAGTAAAGGAGCTTGAGTATTTCGGCATCAATGCACAGATCAGGAACAAAAGGATGTCAAGGTCAGGATTTGGCTTTGTCCTGAGCTATATGGGGCCGCTATACGAAGGAAGGGATATTACCAAAGGTATGGTAAGAATTGATGTTAGTCTGAGAGGGGAGAACGTATCTGAAGAAAGAGTAGTGGTGCGTACAGAATACGATGATGTGAAGACGTTTGTTATCAGTGCGGCAAGCCTTGACCATATATTTGCTGAAAAGGTGAGGGCGCTGCTGGTGAGAGGCATGGCAAGAGATCTCTATGACCTCTGGTTCCTGCTGGAAAGAGGGGTAAAACCCAATATTAAGTTAATAAACAGCAAGCTTGCTCTTTATGATAAGAGTTATTCCGGCAAGGAAATGAGTGAGCGTATAGCGCAGCTTGAGACGGGCTGGAGTAAAGACCTTATGCCGCTGCTTGGCGTGGTCGTTCCGTATGAGGTTGCCGCGAAAAAGGCGGTTGATGGGTTGATGACAGGGGGTATAAAATAATATGGCGATAACATTCACGGATGAAGACCTGATGTATCTTGATAAAGAAAAAGATATGCAATTACATTCGATCAGACAGGCGATCGATGCCTTGAAACTGAAAGGGGACACAGCATTCTGTAAAAAATGCGGTCACATGATGCAGTATTTCACAGTGGGAAATGCAAGGTTAATGCAATGCGGTTTATGCGGGAACAGAGTCGCTGAAATGATTGAATTATGAGTCCTTTTCATGTATTTTCCCATTCAGGAACGGCGCGCCTGCGGGCGTTGGAGTATGCGACTGCTGCGGCAGGGACTGCGCAGCTTTGTGGAGCGGTGGAGTCTATGGATTCTGATGGTCAGAAACTTTAGGGAATCGACCTCTGGGTGATAGTTAGATCGTCGCCAAAACTTTTTTTGGAAATTGGCATATCTATTCCGGGAATTGTGAGGAGTGAAAAAGAATATCTGATCCCTATAGCGGCCCATTTATACAGAGAAGGAGAGATATCGATAGGAAAAGCCTTGGAACTCGCGGATATACCTTTTGAGAATTTTATTGAACAATTGAAGAAAAGAAAAATGAGGAATTCGCTGTTTGGTGTATTTGAAGTAAAAGAGGAAGAAAGTGCAGCTGAGAGATATCTTAAATGACATACTTAATAATAATTATTTTATTAATACATCCAATATTTATATAAGCAACAACTTTTATTTATAAAGAGCTTAACTATACTGTAAGAACAGATAACAAGCTTCAATAAGATTATAGTTACAACATATAACCAGGTTGATATGATATGGAAGGCTATTATTCAAATACTCAATATAAATCAATTAATTTTATATTAGATATTTTTTCATCTGATATATTCGAAATTATTACCTGGATAAGGCGACCAGTAGTTGGTGCTGTTGATTATTTGCGATCCATGCATAAATTGTATAATATTCAGAATGAGTTGAATCAAATTTTGAATCTGGAATATGATACCCGAGAAAAATTGCTTGATGCTTTAACTGATATAGTCTCAATAAATGTATATCAAGAAGACCTTGAAGAAATTGAAAAAAGGCTTGAATTGAAACTATCAGATTTGAAAGAATTTGATGAAACTTTTAAAAGATTGAAAACAATCACGAAAAAATTAGATTCTCACCAACGATATGAAGTTAACAGGTTAGCTTTAATAAAACTTAATGGAAGGATTTCCTCCATTAGAGAGGAAATAAAATCAAAAATATGGGATAAAAATGAGAATGCCAGCCAGTTATTGGTCCTGGATCAAATGTTTTTCTTGATCCAGAAATTAATAAAAGAGGGCATCAAAAAAGTGGATGATATCGATATCTGGATTATGTTATCTATTTCATTACTGAGGATTGAAGCTTTTCATAGAGGAAAAATCACATATGAAGACCTTCAGGATGATGTATCTGAATTACGCTTTTTCTATGTAAAGGATGAAACAATCCCAAGGAATTATAATGCGGTCTTTGAGGTTCTAGGGGCTTAAGATGAATTTTTCTCTGGATACAAATATCATTTTAGGGATAGTTAATACCAAGGACCGGATCCATGAAGCATCGATCGCCTTGATGAAAGATAAGCGAAATGCAGAACTTTTTTTGTGTAATTCTGCCCTGAAGGAATCGCATAATGTTCTGAGAAACAAAATAAATGAAGTGATGGTAGAAATTATAGGATTTTTCCGGGATATATATCAGGATGTAAAAATTGATTATATCGAATCCCAGGCCAGGATTATTGAACTATTTAAAAAGATAAAAATCAATAAACCTGGCATAACGAATTTCCTTGATCTTGTTTTTCATGAAATATTGCTTTTTCTAAAAGAACATAATGCAGAAGATCTTCCATCATTTTTATCTCAGCTTTCTATAAATTTATCTGCGTCAATTGTTTTCAAAATCAAGGAAATTCATCCGGATTTCAAAATAATATCCCTTGATTTGGACCATCTCAGTGAGATCAAGAAATCACTTGCTGATATACATTTTAAAGATACAAATGATGAACGAATATTTCAGGAATTGATGACAAATTTAGCTGATATCAAGCCTATTGAATTCTTCTTAGACGACTTGGATTTTGCCAAGAAATGCATAAAAGGTTTTGGAAAAATAGCCAATGATATGGGATTTGAGAACGAGGCATTTTTCTCCAGGTTACTGAGAGATCACTATCCGATCTGACCAGATTAGTATGAATACCCCAATTAGTCCGGCCCTGAGGAAGCTTAATATCGTTTTCTCTTCCCCATCCCCTCAAATTATTAGTCATCGAACACTTATTAAAAAAAATAACCAGAAGTGATATATCAGACATTTCATATGACTGCAATCTTACCCGCGTCTGTAATTGTATATCCGTCCTCACCTTTTATATATCCCATTGCCTTGAGTTCTCGCAGGTGGTTGTATGCCATGCCTTTGGAAATGCCCACTTTTATAGCTATATCCTGAATGGAACTCACTCCTGATTTGATTTGTTCCAGTATTGTCTTTTTTGTGTCAGATATATTGAAGCTAAGTATTGGGAAGTCGATGATAAAATTGTCTTCTTCGGTAACATAGACTATACGCTTTACCATGTCGCTTCGTGTGTATGCGCCAAAGAGCGCCCCGAAAGCCTGGGGTTTTCTTCCGCCTGAAACATTTATCATAATGTGGTTGCCACGGGTGTGCTCTTCTTCTATGAGGGCTGCCACATCCTGAGCAACCTTGACCGGGTCGTAAAGGGATGTGTTCCTTTTCACAATCTCGATCACCTTACCAAACGTGTCTTCTAGGGTTTTTTCAGAGCGAAGTTTTTTTTCATCTGTCCCTTCTTCTGTGAGAAGTATGAGTTTTACTGGGGATAGTCGGGTGACACATACAATGACTGGTTCGAGTGAATATATTGTAGAGATGAGTGTAAGATTTGTCATTGAGAAGTATTATTGTGTTAGTATTATTTATTATTTGTGTAGATAATTTTCTGTTGTTATTGTAGTTATGTGGAAAGGTATATATTCATTAAATGTCAGTATATGTTTACTATATACAACTTAACAACAATTATGAATGAAATACAAGGATATTACAAATATTGGGGCAAAGCGGATAATTCCGAAAGCAGGAGTTTGGTATCTTACCACTTATTGGTGTATCATTGTCTGGATGTTGCAGCAGTTGGGCATGTTTTGCTGCAAAAGGATAAGCATCTTCTAAAGCAGTTTTCTGAAATTACAGGTCTAAGTGATGAGGTTGCTATCGATCTAATTACATTTTATCTTTCAATCCACGATATCGGAAAATTTTCAGATAGTTTTCAGAAACTTAGACATGATATATTCGAGCATCTACGGGGACATACATGCGATAAAATATACAATATACGCCATGACACCATGGGATATCACTTATGGGATAGCATATGGTCTCTATTATGGGATGATAACTTGCTGCATCTGGAAAAAGGTGGAAGTATCAGTAAAACCGATTGGCGGTTTATCTTAATATCGTGGGTTCAGGCAGTAACAGGTCATCATGGCAAACCGCCACTTCTTGATGATAACGGTATGACGATACACGTAAAGAATCTTTTTACTGATGAAAATATTATCATGGCGCAATCTTTCGTAAAAGAGGTTGCTGAATTACTAATTCCAGGTAAATCAAAACAATTGCTGATAAATTATGATGAAGAGATGGAAGATTTATTCAAGCGATCATCCTGGTTGCTTGCTGGTTTGGCGATAGTGAGTGATTGGATCGGATCAAATAGTGAGTATTGTTCTGAACCTAAGTCTCTTGATTATTACTGGAATAAAATTGCATTACCAAAAGCAGAAGAAGCAATCAATAAGGCGGGCGTGCTGCCATCAACCATATCATCGAAAACAGGTATGAGGGCATTGTTCCCGAAAATTGAGAGTCCAAGTCCATTACAGGCTCATGTTTCCACATGTGGACTTTCAGACAGTGCACAAATGTTCATACTGGAAGAAGTCACTGGAAGTGGAAAAACCGAAGCTGCTTTATGTTTAGCTCACCGTCTCATGGAAAAAGGGCTTGCGGAAGGGATATTTGTAGCCCTGCCAACAATGGCTACAGCTAACGCAATGTATGACAGATTGGTAAAAGCATATAGATTGATGTTTTCAGCAGAAGCTGCGCCATCTCTTGTGCTGGCACATAGTGCACGGCATCTTTCTGATACATTCCGCCATTCCATAGGTTTGGAGCATTCCCGTGTTGAAGGGGTTTATGCCAGAAATGAAGAAACGGCTTCAGCGCAATGTACCGAATGGCTTGCTGACAATCGAAAGAAGGCTCTGCTGGCAGATGTGGGAGTCGGAACCATTGATCAGGGATTAATGGCTGTGCTTCCTTCAAAACATCAGTCGCTGCGCTTGTTAGGTTTATCAAGACATGTTTTGATCGTAGATGAGGTGCATGCTTATGATCCGTATATGCACACACTGTTGTGCACACTGCTGCGATTCCATGCTGCATTGGGGGGAAGTGCGATTCTACTTTCTGCAACACTTCCTATAAAGCAACGTCAGGAACTGGTCAATAGTTTTTCTGAAGGGCTGGAAAGTAAAAAACACAAATTAAATGATAATTCATATCCCCTTATCACTCACAGCACTGCGAATTATTTGTCTGAAACACCTCTTGCAATTCGTGAAGGCACTCGACGGAATGTTACTGTGAAGTTTATTGAGGATATTTCTGCTGTGCAAGAATCTCTGGTGAATACTTTAGAAAATGGAGGTTGTGCCTGCTGGATTCGCAATACAGTGGATGATGTTGTGGATGCATACAACAGCTTGTCCATTAAACTGGGTTCAGAAAATGTTCTTCTTTTTCATGCACGATTTGCAATGGGTGACCGGCAAAAAATTGAGAAAAAAGTACTTGACACGTTTGGAAAAGAAAGTGACAATGCTACCCGAAAAGGAAAGATACTTGTAGCTACTCAGGTAGTTGAACAATCTCTTGACCTTGATTTTGATTATATGGTAAGTGACCTGGCACCTATGGATTTGATGATTCAAAGAGCTGGACGCCTTCATAGACATTCACGCAAAGAGCGTTCTGGAACTGCGATATTGAGAATATTTGCGCCTCTATTGACAGATGATCCTTCTGGAAACTGGTACAAAGACATGTTTTCAAAAGCAGCTTATGTTTATCCAAGCCACGGTCAATTATGGCTTACTGCGCATTTGCTTTCAGAGCGTGGGGAACTTGTTATGCCTGATGATGCACGCAATTTTATAGAGAGTGTTTTTGGAAGTGATGCCAGAAATAACGTGCCAGAAGCCCTGAGAGATAGGGATGATAAAGTAGAGGGAGAAGATAAGGCTGCAAAATCAGTAGCCAAACTGAATGCCTTAGTTCTTAACAAAGGATACGGGGCAACTGTTGATCAGTGGTTAGATGATACTAAAACTCCAACACGTCTTGGGGAGCTAACCACAAATGTGCGGCTTGCAAGATGGGATGGTAAAAAAATAATTCCGTGGATATCAGATGAAAAATATGCATGGGAAATGAGTCAGGTGAGTATAAGTCAGAGAAATATTAAGGATATGGCAAGATACGAAGGAGCTTTGAAGAGTGCTCTTGATGAAGCGATAAATTCAATGCCAGATAAGGGAAAATGGGCTGTGATATTACCATTATCAAAGACAGAAGGAGATAGGTGGCACGGAGTTGCGATTAATGGAAAAGGTTCCAGTGTCAGGGTGATTTATGATCCTGTTACTGGACTCAATACAATTCAAGAAGATTAAGAGGTGTTAAAACAGTGGTATATAATTTGATAAATGAAAAATGGATTCCTGTGCGGCGGGCAAATGGAAAAAAAGAATTTATTGCTCCATGGCAGGTTACTGATGATATTGGCTCAAATCCTATTGTTAGTCTTGATGCCAATCGCCCTGATTTTAATGGGGCATTGATCCAGTTTTTAATTGGTCTTGTGCAGACAACAATAGCTCCAAAAAAAGATAGGAACTGGATGACAAGATTTACTGAACCTCCAAAGGTTGATGAGCTCAAGACCGCTTTTGAGATAGTTTCACGTGCTTTTAATGTGGATGGTGATCGACCTCGATTTATGCAGGATTTTAAACCTGATAAATGGGAATCCAATGAGATTGATAAACTGCTTGTTGAGATTCCCGGTGACAAGACTATCAAAGATAATACAGACCATTTCGTTAAACGTAATTCCATAAAAAGAATGTGTTTAGCTTGCAGTGCATTGGCTCTTTTCACATTGCAAACTAATGCACCAAGTGGAGGGCAAGGACATAGAGTGTCACTCAGAGGAGGAGGTCCTCTAACTACCATAATATTAGGAGATACACTCTGGCAGACTATATGGCTTAATGTTTTGAACGAGTCGGATTTTCTTGATAAATATGGAAATTCGTCATTAATAGATGACGCTTCCATTTTTCCATGGATGGGACCTACCCACACCAGTGAAAAAGATCAATTGACCACACCTGAACATGTACATCCTGCGCATATGTTCTGGGGAATGCCTCGAAGAATTTTCCTTGATATTAAATCTGGGGAGTCGGGCAATTGCGATCTGTGTAATCAAAATTCAAGCAATCTAATCACAAGTTATATTACAAAGAATAAGGGAACATATTATGGCAGCAGTTGGCATCATACTCTTACACCTTATAGACATGAAAAGAGCGATCTGATCTCAATAAAGGGTCAGCCTGGGGGAATCACTTTTCGCCACTGGCTTGGGTTTGTGCAAAATGATAGGAAAAATGGAAATGAACCTGCGGTTGTCGTTCATACATTCAGGTTACAAAGACAACCTTCTTTGGAAAATAAGAAAACACTTCAATTATGGGCGTTCGGTTATGATTTTGATAATATGAAAGTCCGCTGCTGGTATGAAGGAAAAATGCCGCTCATTAATGTTGAGGATAATATCCGTGAAAATTATGAATCGGCTATAGAGCAATTGATAAGAGTGTCTGAGCTTATATCGGACAATGTTAGAAAATATGCGAAAGAAGCAATGTTCACGAGACCAGGGGATGTAAAAGGTGATTTTTCTTTCATAGATAACAGATTCTGGAATAATGCTGAACCGGAGTTTTATACCACTCTTGAAAAACTTCGAGTTGCATTTTCTGATGGTACTGATACTATTGTTGAAATAAAACTTAAATGGCTAAATACATTATTCAGGATTGGCGAGCAATTATTTGATGAGTATTCCCAATCAAATCAAATTGATGTTGCTGATCCAAAACGTATTGCTTTAGCCCACAGAAATTTACGAAAATTTAATCAAAAAAACAACAAACAAATCATGAAAATATTGTATTTGCCTGACAAACCAACTATATCTAAAAATAAATAAAAAATGAAATGAATAAAAAATGAAGTGAATAAAATATGGAACAAAATAGAAGTCTATCATTTGTATCTAATCAGTATGCACGTGATGTATTGCTGGAATGGTGGAAAGGATTGGAAAATTCCCGTGGGGACAGGGCTGCATTGAGACGATGTCACAACCCTACAGAAGTCGCATTTAATCCTGCATTTCACCGTCTCAGAATGAAATTCAAACATTTTGGCTATGTGAATCCAGAATCTCTTGCATTGATAGCTGGCATCCTGTCCCATGTGCGAAGCAATAATGAAAAAGTTCATTTCGCAGAACAGATGGCTGCACCAAGGTCTGGAAGCAATAATGCCTGTGTCAGTGGATTGCGCTTCAGGCGTTTATTGAAGCTTTATGATAACGAATTGTTTGAACCGTTGATTCGCATTGTACACATGCTTGATGGAACTGTGAATATCCCAGTACTTGCAAATAGCATTTACTGGTGGAACGTGAATGAATCAACACGCAAGGAATGGGCTTTCAAATATTATGAAAAAGCGCCATCGGAGTCATGAATTGAGTATCAATTAAATTGAAAAAAATAGAACAAAGGAGAGAATAGAAAATGAGTGATTTCATACAAATACATATGTTGGCATCGTATCCGCCATCGAATCTGAACCGTGATGACCTCGGAAGACCAAAAACTGCTGTAATGGGTGGAACCCAGAGACTCAGAATATCATCCCAGAGTTTGAAAAGAGCCTGGAGGGAGTCAGAACTGTTTCGAGAAGTTCTAATAAAGAATATAGGTATTCGAACAAAAGAGATGGGTGTAAAGATCAAGGAGGCACTTATTAGTGGAATAAGTCTTGAGAACCTTTTATCAGGACAAACGATGCCGCCAGCGCCAGCCATAATCCCTGAAAATGAAGCGAAGCTGTGGGCATTTAATATTGCTGCAGTGTTTGTAGATAAAGCAACCAAAAAAGATTCAAAAACTGAAGAGACAGTGATAGAAGAAGATGCCGAAAGCAATGGAAAAAAAACCAAGAAGAAAAGCAGTAACATCGATAAAGAAACATTGAAAGGTGAACAATTGGTTTTTTATTCAAATAATGAAATTTCTGCAATTCAGGATTTGATAAAGATGATCTCAAATGAAAGACGTGAGCCGCGTAAAGATGAGTTATCAAAATTATTACATCAAGATATTACATCTGTTGATATTGCTATGTTCGGTCGTATGCTCGCAAACGCTCCAAAATCCAATATTGAAGCTGCAGTTCAGGTTTCCCATGCAATAACCGTTCATAAAGTTGCAGTGGAAGATGACTATTTCACTGCTGTGGATGACCTCAACAAAAAAGAAGATAATGCGGGAGCAGGACATGTCGGAGAAGCAGAATTTGCATCAGGTCTGTTCTATAATTACATCTGTATTAACCGCATACTTCTTGAACAAAATCTTGGAGGAGATAAAGAACTGGCGAAAAAAGCATTGAAAGCTCTGGTAGAAGCTGCTGCGAAAGTTGGTCCAACTGGAAAGCAGAACAGTTTTGCATCCCGTGCTTATGCATCATATATTATGGCAGAAAAGGGCACTCAACAGCCCCGCTCTTTATCAGTTGCATTCCTAAAAGCATTGAATGGAAAGGATTTGCTGGATGAATCCATATCTGCTTTGAAGACAACGAATAAAAATATTCAAACGGTCTACGGAAAATGCAGTGAATCAAATTGTGAAATGAATGCATTTGCTGGTACAGGTTCCTTAGAAGAAATTCTTAAATTTGTTACAACTTAGGAGCAATATTATGACGAAATACCTGGTTTTTCGTCTTTATGGACCTATGGCTTCCTGGGGTGATGTCGCAGTTGGGACCTATCGCCCCACATTTGACCATCCATCGAAATCTGCCATTATGGGATTAATTGCAGCAGCTATTGGAATTCGCAGGGATGAAGATGTGAAACTTCGAGCAATTGCAGAATCATATGATTTTGCCGTTCGTGTTGATGCATCAGGAATTATGCTGCGGGATTATCATACTTCACAGGTTCCACCATCAGGCAAAGAACGGAATCAACAGAAATTTGCAACACGAAAGGATGAACTTGCGGTTTCAAAGGAAGAATTGAAGACGATACTCTCTACAAGGGATTATTATTGTGATGCATTGTACACAGTTTGCATATGGGCGAAATCAGAAGAGATTCCTTATTCACTTGAAACTCTGGCGCAAAAAATGAAGGAACCAACCTTTGTCCTTTATCTTGGTCGCAAATCCTGTCCCCTGGCAATGCCAGTTGATGCCAGAGTGATCAATGGCGCGAATATAACAGATGTGATCAATTCAAATTATGCAGATACTCTTCTGAATGATCTGAAAAAAGATGATAGTATGAGGTTATTCTGGGAAGGAACAAATGTTTCGTGTGTTCCATCGTTACATACAATAACAAGGCGTGATGATCCATTAAGTCGAAAGCGCTGGCAATTTGCAGATAGAAAAGAGCATTATGCTGTCGTTCAACCATATGGGGGAGATAAATAATGTATATGAGCAGAATCAAATTGCAGCGCAATGCATATAAGAACAAAGACTTCTGGAAAAGCATGGATAACACATATCATATCCATGGTTTGCTCTGGTTGTTGTTTGCAGATGATCCAAAAAGAAAACGAGATTTTTTATATCGTTATGAAAGATCGGAAAGTCTGCCGACATTTTACTGTGTTTCTGAACGAATCCCGGAAGATAGAAGTGATGTATGGGAGATTGAATCCAAACAATATGAACCTGTTTTAGAAATTGACCAGAAGCTATCGTTTACGCTATGTGCAAATCCTATCCGCACAAAACGCAATGATGAAAAAAAACAGCATCGTCATGATGTTGTCATGAATGCAAAAACTCAATTGAAGAAAGAAAGTGTCCCAAGAGAGAAATGGCCATCAGAAGCTGAGATAGTCCAGAAGCATGGTTTTGAATGGCTGGCAAGAAAAGGGGAACAATATGGATTTAGAATCAGTGAAAATGAAGTCCGAGCGGACGGCTATCATCAGAAACAGTTCTACAAGCCAAATAGAAAAAATCAAATTAATATTAGCACTATTGATTTTACTGGATTATTGACTGTCACTGATCCTGAGCGTTTTAAGGAGGCTTTGTATGTTGGTATTGGTCCTGCAAAGGGTTTTGGATGTGGTTTGATGATGGTGCGTCGTGCATCGATCTGAGGCCAATCCATGCTCCCTAAACTCAAACCCATAGCGATCAAAGAACGCATCTCCCTCTTATTTCTGGAAAAGGGAGAGCTTGACGTTCTTGACGGAGCATTCGTATTAGTGGACAAAAACGGAGTGCGTACCCACATTCCCATAGGAAGTGTAGCCTGCCTGATGCTTGAACCCGGTTCCCGCGTATCCCATGCTGCAGCGATTCTTGCTGCAAGGGTAGGGTGCTTACTTATATGGGTAGGTGAAGCAGGTGTGCGTCTCTATTCAGCAGGTCAACCAGGCGGAGCACGCTCAGACCGTCTTCTCTACCAGGCTAAACTGGCTCTTGATGAGGAATTACGGCTCAAAGTGGTTCGCAAGATGTATGAATTCAGGTTTGATGATAATATTCCTCCTGGCAGCAATGTAGAACAGCTGCGCGGTATGGAAGGAGCGAGGGTGAAGAAAATGTATGAATTAATGGCGAAACGCTATGGGATTGAATGGAAAGGACGGCGGTATGACAGCACAGAATGGGGAAGCGGGGATTTGCCTAACCGATGCCTGAGTTCTGCCACTTCCTGCCTGTATGGTGTTACAGAAGCCGGTGTGCTGGCGGCAGGATATGCACCGGCCATAGGTTTTGTGCATACCGGGAAACCTCTTTCGTTCGTATATGATATTGCTGATCTGTTTAAATTTGAGACTGTTGTGCCAGTAGCTTTCAGTATTGCTGCCAAAAAACCAGCCGATCCGGAAGGCATGGTGCGCCGGGCATGCAGGGACTCATTCAGGGAAACTAAACTGCTTAGAAACATCATTCCTACTATTGAGGAGATACTGGAGGCAGGAGGCATTTCTCCGCCAGAAGATGCGCCAGATGCCGTGCAGCCCGCGATTCCAGTGGAAGAGGGGATTGGTGATGCTGGTCATCGTAACTGAAAATGCGCCACCTAATCTCCGTGGTAGATTGGCTGTATGGATGCTTGAGATCCGCGCAGGTGTATATGTTGGTGATTTTTCTTCGAAAGTGAGGGATATGATATGGAATAATGTGGAAAAGGGATTGGATGGTGGAAGTGCAATCATGGCATGGAGTGCGCAAAATGAAGCAGGTTATGATTTTGTAACTTTAGGGGCTAACAGGCGAATGCCAGTAGATATGGATGGTTTTAAATTGGTATCGTTTTTACCGAATGGCTGATATATCTTATGGAATATGGTGATAGTGAAATAATCATGGTAATTAATATATATGATTTAATAATTAATAGTATTATACAATATTACCCATATGTAAAGGATAGCGGTATGAGACTTCCGCTTTAATGATATAAATAGTAAAGAGAGTTCCCCACCTGCGTGGGGATGAACCGAGAATAACAAAAATAGCGTTCGGAGTCACGCCGAGTTCCCCACCTGCGTGGGGATGAACCGAGCGCGCGCTGACGTCTGGTATGAGAAAATATGAGTTCCCCACCTGCGTGGGGATGAACCGAAATTGGGACTGCGTGGTTGCAAAGAGGGCAAGAGTTCCCCACCTGCGTGGGGATGAACCGGAAGACACTGTTGGCGAGAAGGGCGCACTTAAGAGTTCCCCACCTGCGTGGGGATGAACCGATAAACCTCTCTCCAGTATCTTTTCTATTTATGAGTTCCCCACCTGCGTGGGGATGAACCATCGTGATGCGGGAAGGATATACTGCGACGCGTGAGTTCCCCACCTGCGTGGGGATGAACCGCCTTCATAATTTTGAATTTCAGTTCGTTGTATGAGTTCCCCACCTGCGTGGGGATGAACCGAGAAATTACAACGACATTATACTGGTGGAACTGAGTTCCCCACCTGCGTGGGGATGAACCGCAGAATTAGAATTATATAAAATACAGTATAGTGAGTTCCCCACCTGCGTGGGGATGAACCGGCGGACGGAGTATATATAGTGCAGATCAGGGAGAGTTCCCCACCTGCGTGGGGATGAACCGAATAGACGTATGGAAATGTGCGCTTGGTGGCAGAGTTCCCCACCTGCGTGGGGATGAACCGTTACGCCCCTCATCAAAAAGGTGAAAGGACATGAGTTCCCCACCTGCGTGGGGATGAACCGGCGATCCGGCCAGTATAACGGTGAAATGGAGCGAGTTCCCCACCTGCGTGGGGATGAACCGCAGCACCGCTATTTATCTGGTAGCTTGCATTAGAGTTCCCCACCTGCGTGGGGATGAACCGGAATATTATTTTAATGTCTGCGCCTATTGGCTGAGTTCCCCACCTGCGTGGGGATGAACCGTAACACTTCGCTTACCCTGACTGCTGCTTATGCGAGTTCCCCACCTGCGTGGGGATGAACCGGCTGTACTTTGCAGGGGATAGAACCGCCCCCCGAGTTCCCCACCTGCGTGGGGATGAACCGCTTATGCAAAAACTGCGTATAATTTGCATTATGAGTTCCCCACCTGCGTGGGGATGAACCGGCATCAGAAGAAGAGAAAAACAAGGCCGCAACGAGTTCCCCACCTGCGTGGGGATGAACCGACTCCTTTCTATCGCTGCCATGTGGCGGTAGTGAGTTCCCCACCTGCGTGGGGATGAACCGGAGTCTAACGCCTGAAAGTCGAGCGCGGGCAGGAGTTCCCCACCTGCGTGGGGATGAACCGAAATCCCGGAAGACTTAACAACAAAGAAAATCGAGTTCCCCACCTGCGTGGGGATGAACCGCAGCTAACGGGTTACGTAACGTCTTAGTGTAAAGAGTTCCCCACCTGCGTGGGGATGAACCGGCATAATTCAACTCCTCATTCTTGAATGATTACGAGTTCCCCACCTGCGTGGGGATGAACCGAGGACCCATGCTGACGTCTACAACGAATCCGGGAGTTCCCCACCTGCGTGGGGATGAACCGTGATCAGTCCAGGACTAACTGTTATGATGGATGAGTTCCCCACCTGCGTGGGGATGAACCGAAACATATAATCGAATGTTTCAAAATTCTCGAGAGTTCCCCACCTGCGTGGGGATGAACCGATGGCAATCGTCACGAATGGAGATGGTCTTGGGAGTTCCCCACCTGCGTGGGGATGAACCGAGGTTTGCCGCATTATTCTGAGATGGTGTTCGGAGTTCCCCACCTGCGTGGGGATGAACCGTACGATCCCTTCCTGGAGTACAATAACTTACGAGTTCCCCACCTGCGTGGGGATGAACCGCGAGCTATTGAGCCATGAGACAGAACCGCCATGAGTTCCCCACCTGCGTGGGGATGAACCGCCGGATAAAGTTAATCCACCAACAGAAGTTGTGAGTTCCCCACCTGCGTGGGGATGAACCGTTTTTTGCGGATCGCTTGTTTTCCGCCTTTGTGAGTTCCCCACCTGCGTGGGGATGAACCGCATGAATCCTACGAATAAATTAGTCTATATAGGAGTTCCCCACCTGCGTGGGGATGAACCGATACCGGTCGATATCCTGCGATCCTTCGATATGAGTTCCCCACCTGCGTGGGGATGAACCGTAAAAACAACCTCAGTTATGAGGTTGCGTTTAGAGTTCCCCACCTGCGTGGGGATGAACCTATTGTCGCTGCTCTCGTTGAGTTCGGGGGCTCGAGTTCCCCACCTGCGTGGGGATGAACCGTTCCTGAAACAATCAGAGAAAAGACTTGCAAGGAGTTCCCCACCTGCGTGGGGATGAACCGCAGCAATTACTTTGATGTTGGTGCTTTGAACTGAGTTCCCCACCTGCGTGGGGATGAACCGGCACGATCTTAGAGGTTAGGTCATTTCATACAGAGTTCCCCACCTGCGTGGGGATGAACCGAGTGCTGCACAAAAATAATGGATGCTGCCAGAGAGTTCCCCACCTGCGTGGGGATGAACCGATATTGAGTTCATGGAAACAATGCGGGACGGGGAGTTCCCCACCTGCGTGGGGATGAACCGCCCTTGATGAGGGTTTCATAGTAGAGGAGGAGGAGTTCCCCACCTGCGTGGGGATGAACCGGAGATCATGAAGGGAAAGGGTATAGCTCATCCGAGTTCCCCACCTGCGTGGGGATGAACCGGTATGATGGGCGGTAATGGCGGCGGTGGAGATGAGTTCCCCACCTGCGTGGGGATGAACCGTTTTCGATATGATGTGGAAGAGGGGCTATCATGCCCTTATTTTTGATGCTGTCAATACTATTATCCCGCCAGCTCCCTCCATAAATCATACCCACCCCCTGATCCTCGCAGGCGCAGGCACTGGCAACACCACGACCATAACTGCAAAAATAGCATACATGGTCGAAAACAAACATCGACCCCTCCCATATCCTCGCCCTCACCTTCTCCAAAGAAGCTGCAAGGAACATGCGCGAAAAAGTAGAGAAAAATCCTTCAGGGAAAGGAAGTGATCGCTAAGACTTTCCACTCATTATGTGTCGACCTCATCGAGAATCATGCTGACAGATGCAAAGTTCACGACGACTTAAAGATATTCGAGGAAATGGATTCCGCCATTTTCATATTCAGGGAACTCAGTATCGATGCAATGACCGGCTTTTCTGTAAAGAAAGATTTCATTTCAAAAACTCAAGCTCTTTCCTCAAATCAGCAATGATTGTGTCAAACACAGGAACTTCTTTCATCAGTCTTCCCAGACCTTTTTCCCAGAAATCTCGTGCCTCATTCAGCTTTGTATCCTCGAAAAACAATTCATAGTCTGGCTTGATATTCTTGAATTTGCATTTTTCTATGAAGAGATCTTTGATCTTGCCTTTATCAAACTTATTTTTATTCAGGAGCATCCAGACATCAAAGTAGTCCCTGCTCTTGCTGCGCTGAATAATTGAGCGAAGCTTCTCCAGCAATATCTCATCCAGAGAATAAACAAGAATAGTAAATCTTATGCTGTCAGAATAATCATCAATCTTTTCCATTTTCAAAGGTTTAATGACCAGCATCTTTCAGGCTTATATCCATTCTGATGACGTTCTTGCCAAGTGATCCCGTGAATTGTATTGCTACTATGGCATGATCTGGATGTGAATGGAAACTGGCAATATTGAAATTCATTCCAGTCTTTTCATTGAGCAGGTTCAGACCGCTTTTCAGCATTGATTCAATTTCTTGTGGCTGGATTTCTTTAACAACTGTAAAATCCAGATCTTCAGACAGCCTCCAGAATTTAGGGAAATATACTTTGCTTAATGCAGTTCCTCCCTTGAAGGCCAGGACATCTTTAAGCTCGGAATTATATACCCCATAAAGCAGCCAGGTCAGTGCATAATCCTTTTCTACAACCCCTGCTGGAAATCCTTTCTTTCGTGCTGCTTTTTTTACTTCATCTGCAGTTATCAAAACTCTTCACCTATTTTTCTGTTTATCAACAGCTTCCATTTTTCATTATATTTTCCCTTTCTTGATTTTATGGATGGATCGAGAACGGAATACCCTTTTGAAATATTTTCCAGCATAGTTTTCTTTAATTCTTCATCTAGTTTTATATATAGGATTTCTGACAAATATCCAAGCCTTTTCAGTATTGTTGCATTTCCCATCTTTTTTGCATGATCAACTATCTTTTCAAAAGACAAACCCTCGGCTTTCAAAGACTTTGCAACTTCAGTAATATCGCCGCAGTACTCAGGATAGTCAAGGCAGTCTGCTATGGTCTTTTCCTTCTCTGACATCAAGATGTTTTTTCCAGCAATGTTTACGGTTGTATAGCCAAAGAACTTCTTTTTGGATAATGTTACAAAAAGATAATCCACATCCAGTATTTTCCTGTTGCTCTTTCTCTTTGTGGTTGCAATTAAAACAGAAAAAGGTATCTGTTCGGTCAAATGATAGTAATTCAGTGCGCTCCAGTACGCGATATAATAAGGTTCGATAAGTTTTGAACCGATCACGAACTCATGTTCTGTATATTTTGGCTTAACGCCTGCGGATAACGGCATTATGAGGTATTTTCCCGCTTCTATTTTTTCAATCCATCTTTTAGCCTTAAGGTTACTTATTATTTTTCGGGAGTGTATGTGAGATTTTTTTAAAACATCGGCTGCATCTTTTACAGTAAAAATTTCCCTTCCTTCCTCAGATAGCTTCGAAAGTAGATATGATTCTGTCTTTGAAAGGCTTTTTCTATTTTCTGTAAGATATATTCCTGATTCAATCACAAATACTACAATGATTATAGGTATTTATAAACTTATCGCGGTTTGTTATCATTATTTCATGTGATAGGTTACATCACCCTAAATACTCCACAATAGCCAGAGCATTCATCCATGTAACCGTCATCCCCATCCCCGCAACAAGACCGAGGACGGCGCCGCAAAGATAATTATCCTGCTTCTCTAAAAACATGATTAGAAAATACAGGGCTGTAAAAAAAAGCAGCTTCATGATAACCAAATCTGCATGACCAGAGCTTCCGATCACTCTGATAAATCCCTTTTCCGGTATCCCATTAATCAGGGCGATATAGGTCGTTGCCAGGTCACCTATGAAAAAAAAGACCATACTGAAGATAAACAAGGCCTTGTTATCGTTATTCATATTCGATCTATATCCCTGCTATTTCAGATTAAAGGTTAGGTTTTAAGTGAATTTGGGGCAGGATATGAGAAGTACATCCCAGGCATCTTATTACTTGCATGGAGTGCCAATACGATGGCACAGGTGGATAAAGGAGATTATCGGCGGTTGCTGCGAGGCATACAATACATGTCAAGGAACGGAATTATCATTAACGTCGCAAGATGGTGAATTTAGTCGGCAGAAATTGTGCAATCTTCCCTAATTGCCAGAAAGCTCTGGCTATCTCTCAGAAAATCGGAGATAGAGGAAATGAAGGACATCATCTTAACAATCTTGGTTTGCTTTTCAGAATGAGAAAAGATTTGAAAAGCTCCTCAAAAAAGTAGAACCTGCAGCAGAGAAGATCGTAAGGAAGATGCTGGAATGAGATACTTATCCAGCCGTATCTGTCCTAATCAGCCTGTGTCAGGGTGAGAGGTCTGGTCCTGGGAAGGAGAAGGCATGGAGAATAAATACTACAATTTTATCGTATTATTGTAGTATACGATAAGCAGGCCTGCCGAGATCACCCAGGAGCCTTAAGTCCGTTCTCATGCTCACGAAAGGTGATGGGCAGCTGGAATAACTATATTATATTTCACAGTTATTTAAACTGTGGAGACTGAGCATGAATAATTCAATTGAAGACATACAGAATTTATTGGGCGATATTTTTACATTATCTTTCTATGAAGTTGAACTGTTCCAAAAAGCGTTGACTCATAGCAGCAACAATTCAAACAATAATCAAAGACTCGCATTTCTTGGAGATGCAGTACTGAAGCTGATAATAAGGGAGCATTTTTATATAAATAATCCTGATTGGGGAAAGGGAGAACTTACAAAAAAAAGTGGTGAAGAGATTGAATCGGATAAGAACTTTGCCGATATAGCGATTAAACTTGAGTTAGTGAATTATATGGATATAAGAAATAAACCATCCGATTATGAAACCAACGAAACAATAAATGCAGAGGCATTGGAAGCATTATTCGGTGCAATATACCTCAGCAGAGGTCTTGAGGAAACAAGACGAATTTCTGAGAAAATTATTTTTTAGCGCAGCTTTGAACAACTGTTTAAAAGCTGCAAATAGTACAATATTACCCCAATAATTTTGGTATCATTCAGGGAGAGCTCACAAAGGAAATCATGCTCATTTTAATTTTTCACAACTTTAAAATATCAATGTGTTATATATATGTATAGTGAAAAAATATGGGTATATTAGATGTTGGTATCGACCTTCTTAAAGGTATAAAATACACGTTCTCTGAAGAACCTTTTATGGTTGGATTAAGATTTGAAGATTATGTGTTAGATTTATTTTCAATGAAATACTTTTCCCTTGTAGAAAAGACACATTCTACTGAAACAAACCAAGAACGTTATGTTGAAAGTAGCATGAATCCAGATTTTGTTTTTCGATATGAGCCTTCTGGTGAATTATTCGCTGTAGAATGTAAATATCGTTCAAATCTTAATAATGAAGGTCTTTTAAATTGGTCTTATCCTGAACAAATGAAAAGGTATCAAGAGTTTTCGCATAAACGGAGAATGCCTGTTTTCATTGTTATTGGATTAGGCGGTGTAGACAACGACCCTGAAGAGATGTTTAATATTCCATTGGAAGAAGCGAAATATCCAGCACTTTACCCAAGTGTGTTCGATAAATTCAATAGACCGCCAGAAAAGCCCTTTTTCTGGAAGAATGGGAAATTGTATTAGAATTAAAACTTCTTGACACTACAATTATATAATATAATTGGTGTATCCTACAGGAATAACGGTCGAGGTCACCCAAGTTCTTGATGCCAGCCTTGGATTAGCAGGTAAAGGGCAAGCAGCATTTTGTCAATTTCTGGAAGCATTAGAGGATTTTTTCAACATCCAAAGCGCCGCTTCCAGCGGATTGCTGCATTGTTTATCCGTACACTCCAATCACCGCATCCTTCGCTCACTCCGCACGCTTGCGCGTCGTTCACTCAGGCACGGCTCTCGCCTTGCGGTCATTGTCGCTGCTGTCTTGGCGACACTCTTTCGCTCTCGCTCCAGAGAGTCGCCGGTTTAGGTGATCCTTTCACTATTCAGGTTGCAACGGCTAACTGAGAACGGGCTCGCGAGAACATTATATTATGAAGGGGCATGGATTTATCGTATCGTGGGGCAGCCGGGATATTGATACTATGACTGCCCTTGGGGTATGATTAGCGTATCTTTGATTTGTCGCTTCGCTCCGCCGGGGCTCACGCTGCCTCAGCCCTACGCTTCGCTTCGGATATCGGCAGTTCTCGCTGCGGCGCGATAGGCCGATCGTTGAAGTGAGATTGGGCGACCTTAAGAACTGCATAGAGTTGCAGCTTTACGTCTCCAATGGTTGAAGCTGCTAATTACGACGGGTGCGCAGGTCTATTATGTACTCCGTTCACGCAAAAAGTAAATATCCGTGTTGCTGCCTGCTCCTGCCAAACGTCATCGACGCCTGAGATAATGAAGGCTCGCCCTGAAGGGTTTTTTGCTGCGGCAAAAAATCGCGCGGCGACGAGCCATCATAATCTCATTCGTCGTTTATCTATTTGGCAGGGCAGGCGATGACACCACGGATATACTCTTTTGAATGTTCCTCTACGTATTGAGAGCGCACAGATTTTTAGTGATCCTGAATTGTTGCTTTGGCTTATGATATTTTTTTGTGGCAGGGTCAGGCTCTAACCTCCCTGGATACCTCTATCTCCACGCGCTTCGCGATGTTTTTAGTTATGCGCCCGTGTTTGTTCGTGTTTTTACGAATTTACTTATATCGTATTAATCGCAAAGAGAAGAGACGTAAAAAACATAATGTGCCTGCCCTCCACTCTCTGTACGCCTGGCGAGAATAGATTTATCCTCAGAACGTTTGAAGCTGTTCACCTGCGCGCCAGCATGGTGATTTTATTTTGAAACTTTTTCCAGCTTTTTCATATCAACTTTTGATTCAATAAGAAAGTCAAGTATCTGGGAAAAAGTCAAATCTTCATAGCGCTCCTGTATTGCCTTGAGTTTATTATATGTTTCCTCATCGAGCCTGATGCTTTTAGTAGTCATTTATTACTATACCTCGATGTTAAATTGTATGCATTCATATTAATACTTTGCACGCACTTTCTAAAGGGATTTAATATGCTTTAGTTTAAATAGTATGCATGCGTATAAAGCATTAAGGAAAAGAGCAGAATTGCCCCTGCGGTGCTACTAACACCCAGAGGCGCGGCTCATTCCTGTACCGAGGAATAAGCATATGGAAAACAACGCACAGAGAATTAAATCTATCTCCTCTTCGGAGATGGCAAAGATCGAAGACCTCAAAAAGCTGTTGAGCCAGCAGGCAGCAAGCGCGCCACAATACGACCCCTTCACGGTTGAAGGAAATCAGGCCTGGAAGGAGTGGGCTGAAGGTTGCAGGGAAATAGAGAGGCAGCTTGAAGCAGAAGGGGTGAGGCTATGATGAAGAAAGATCAAAGCTTCGTGAATGTAAGGGATATGGACACCCTGAAAAGGCTGGCCAGATCTGCAGGGATCAGGGTTTTGAACCGCTTTGATTACTTCGAGGCTGTGAACGGCAAGAACGGCCACAGGTACAAAGTACAGATCAGGGGGCAGGATATTATCTGCTCCTGCCCTGATGCGAAAATCCACAACTGCAAGCATGAAATCGCTGTGGCCCGGGACATGAGCCTTTTTATGGAGGTGGTCTAAATGACCGCCTCTGAAACCAGGAATCCACGGGTAAAAGAAGCGATGGACCTGCTCCTTAAGATATTCGATGAGGATAATCTTGAGAAAGTCGCCCATGCAGTATTCAGGGGAAGCGGTAATATCCCCTCTGATAAATGGAGTTTCTTTAATCGCATTGTGATGTTCATGCATGACACCGAAGACGCAAGAGGATTCAAACAATGGCACGAAGCCGGAAGGTTTGTAATGAAAGGTTCAAAGGCTTTCTATATCCTCGGGCCTGTGTTCAAAAAGATCAAAGAGGAGAAGCCTGCGGCATCAAGTGAGACAGAGACAAACGAAAAAGAAATCCTTGCAGGATTCAGGGCTATCCCGGTTTTCAGGAGCGAAGACACAGAAGGAGCGCCACTGATAACAGAAGATTACAAAGTCAATATTCCCTGCGAGCTCAACGGCATCATACAGGAGCTCAATCTTAAGGTTGTACCTGTGCGGTTCTGTGGGACATCCTATGGATCATATAACCTTCTTAATAAAAATATCAAGCTTGCCAGCCCTGATATCGAAGTATTCCTTCATGAGTTAAGCCACGCAGTAGATGATAAGCTTAATGGCCTGAAGCCAGGCCAGAAGAAGGATCAGGAAGTAACAGCAGAATTCAGCGCCGCAGTGATCGGGTATCTTATGGGCTATAAGATCCCTCTCGGTAATGTCAAAGAATATATAGAAAGTTACAGTTTCAAGGAACTTCTTAATTCCCTGTCAAGGATCGAGAAAGTGGTTACTTTTGTGATCGACAGGACAAGGATGAACCCGGCTGCTGCCAATATCCCACAGGAAGCCGCAGCCTGCACCGGATGAAGATTCACTTATGGTTTTGTTGGGGTGATGACCCCCACATTACCAGTATCAGCCTTCATGATTGAGCCGCTACAGTAAACGGGGGATTTATACTCCTTGCCCCATGCGGGGCAGGGGAGCCCCTGGGGCGAGTACAAATCCTCATGATGAGATAGCAAACCTTTCACTATCCACCCCTTACGTTTCTTTATTTTCTGCATTCATATCGTCTTTTTCTTCTTGAAAGTGCGCTGGGGATAGATTCCCCAGACCCTTTCTAATGTTTGAGGAATATTCCAGCGAGAATATGGTGTCTGGGCATTCGCCCAGAGTCAGGAAGTGGCGTGCCTCGAAGCGCAGGAAGGAAAGAATGAACAAGAAGGACAAAAAAAAACATAACGGCACATGTCCACCGGGGTGAAAATCCCACCGTACAGGTCTGCTCCTGTACGAAGAGAAAGGGAAGTGCAGTACTGTGAAGTATTGTGCGGAGTTCCCTGATATCGGAATCCACAGCCTGAAACAATAAGTGAACCAAAAGTGGCCTTGACAAGATGCGACATTCCCATTTCCAATGGAAGCTTGAGCAGAATAGTGATTGTCGGGGTGATCATGGTCAGGATGGATTCAAAAGCCTTCTTGCGTGACCGAGGGAGGTCTTGCAGCGTCCTCCCCGAAGGTGAAATGTATACCCTACTTGTTTCTGGGTTACTGAATTCAATGGAAGGGATACAGGTAACGGAGGCATAACCTGACGGGAAAACCAAAGTGAAGCTCTGCAAGACGTCGGAAGAACTCATAGTAGCGATGATGGTAGAGCCAATGAAACAGAGAACCTGCATCGATGGATGCAGGGGGCGACTCTGTCAAGGGAAAACTCAACCGAGCAAAGGAGTTCCAGTCTGGATAGAGTAGAGGTGAACAGCACGATAACATCAATCGTATCAAAAGAAGATACCAGAAAAGTAAGCATGGCCAAGATGGCGATAAAACCCTCTCTGGTGACAGTATATGAAGATAGTGGAACAACTGTTGGAAACCAAAACCGATGGAGACAGTAAATGAAAAAATGGAATCAGCAATACCATGACAAATTCAAGGCATTTGCCTTGATACATAAAGTATGGGATCAAAAGAACCTTGAAAAGGCATGGAAGAGAGTAAAAGCGAATAAAGGAAGTGCTGGAATAGATGAAATAACCATTGAACAATTTGAACGAAATCTACAACAGAATTTAGCCGAAATACAGCGACTACTCAAAGAGAAACGCTATGAACCAAGCCCGGTCTTAAGAGTGTTGATCCCAAAAGACAACGGGAAGATGAGGAAACTTGGGATTCCTACAGTGAGAGATCGAGTAGTTCAGCAGGCAATGAAGAACGTACTTGAACCGATCTTTGAAGAAATATTCCTACCTCAAAGTCATGGGTATAGACCCAACACTGATGCCCATGCAGCAGTAAGGAAGGGTGAAGTATACCTTGAAAGAGGCTACCATTGGGTAGTGGATGCCGATATTAAGGGATTCTTTGACCATGTTGACCATCAAATATTGATGGATCTTGTATGTGAAAAGATCGCAGACGGCAGAGTTCTTTCTCTCATAGAATCGTTCCTGAAAAGCGGGATAATGAATGAAGATGTATTTGAGGAGAGCATTGAAGGCACTCCCCAGGGCGGAAACCTCAGTCCACTGCTGTCGAATATTTATCTGAATCATTTCGACAGAAGAATGGGCGATTATGGTTATCTGCTCCTTCGATACGCTGATGACATCGTTATTTTCTGTAAGTTTGAATCAGACGCACAGGATGCCCTGAAACGAGCAAAGGAGATTCTTGAGGGGGAGTTAAAGTTAAAACTCAGTCCTGAAAAGACAAAGATCATACATGCAAGAAAGAAAGGGGTTGAGTTTCTCGGTTTCCATTTTAATGGACGATGGAGAAGACCAAAGGATAAAGCAAGGAAAAAGTTCAAGGAAGAGATAAAACGGCGGACAAGACGTCAGCAGCCAATAAGCCTTGAAACTGTGATACGTTTGCTCAATCCTGTAATACGGGGTTGGGGAAACTATTTCAAAGGCGGTACTGTGAAGATATTGTTTAAAATACTCGACAGTTATATAAGGGCACGCTTAAGGAGCTTTAAGGCGAAAAAGCGTACCTGGAAGACAATTTTATATACACTTCCTCAATCCGAACTTGAAAAGATGGGATTGATTTCTCTTTCTTCATTACTGAATGAATCCGTCTCCTGCAAAGGGAAAAGTCAGACGAAAGCCGTGTACGGGAAATCCGTCCGCACGGTTTGATGAGGAGGGGGAGGTTGAAAGACCTCTCTTTTACTCTACTGCTTAGCGGATCATTTTTGTTTCATGCCTGAGGTCATTAAGAATATGGTTAATTATCGCCCGTCTTAACCTTTTTAGATGCTTTGAGGTCACCGGGTTTTTCTGGATTTGACGTTTTTGATTCTTCTTCCCTCATTTCATAAATAGTCCGCATGCGTTCAATCGTAAGATCAATAGCTTCGGTCTCATTCCTGTATATTTTGTGATCTATGAGCCAATTAAAGTTTTCAATTGTGCGCTGACTGAATGCATAGTTTCTTCGTACACTTGCTTCTGATAATTCTTTGCGTTTCATTATGTACGTATTATAATACTTATAAATATTTATACCTATGGGGCAAGGATTTGAATAAAAAATCATGCACAATCTGCCTAAAAAAGTGCGTGGACTATTAATTAGAAGAAAGTAGTCGCGGGTCAGCAACTATCCCCCCTCATATTCATATCCCTCCAGAATGCCATACCCAAGCTGTTCATATGCTCATCCGGCCTGAATTGCGCAGAGAAAGGCATCGAAACAATCACCATGGGATAATAGATAATTTTTGTTGGTTGAGTCTGGGTAAAACTTAATTTCCTGTCTGATGAAGTGGGTGAGCTTAATTACATTTGTATAGAAAAAATGAACAGACTATAAAATTGGGGAAAGTAGCCCGGCAAGGATTCGAACCTTGGTCGCAGGATCCAGAGTCCCGCATGATTGACCGCTACACTACCGGGCTTCAAACAGCGGCCTAAATAATAGCTTTTTACGTATTAAAGATATCTAAAGCATCTTTTTATACTTCTTTAGGCCTTTAGTCTATGATACTTATGATAAGCAAATTCCTCCAAGAAGAAGAAGTCAACTACATCAAGCCGAATACGATTCAGACACATAGATCCATCCTCAATAGAGCCGAGAAGTATAAATCTCTTTCTGAATGGGATAAAAACATTTTCAATCAATATATAATTGATCTCCAAAAAAGATCCAAAAGAGGAACCGTAGAAATCACCAAAAGTATTCTAAGAAAATATTTCGTTTGGCTAGGCAAATCAGAGATGGTAGCCCACATAAGGGTTAAGATGCCAAAAAGCAATCTGAAAAGGGATGATATATTATCTGTGGAAGATGTTAATAAACTCATCGAAACTATTGATTCTCCGATGTACAAAGCTTTGATCAGCTTTCTATTTGAAAGTGGGGGAAGAATAAATGAAGTCCTCGCGGTCAAAGTAGAAGATATAGAAGAAACAGACAGAGGAATGATTATCTCAGTCCCTTCAACTAAGACAGGGGAAGATCATAGGCGCAGTTTATACACATTTTCAGCCAGTTATATTCGAAATCATTTAACATATGCGGTTTTAAAGAAAGAGGACAGACTCTTTCCAGTAAAAAGGGCGGCTGTCGCGGAAATGTTACATGCAATAGAGGGCAGTGCAAAAACTGGCAAACATGTTAATCCTCACGCTTTCAGGCATGCAAGAGCTACAGACTTAGTTCTCAGAGGATGTCAGGAAAGTATTATCCGTAAGCACCTCGGCTGGGTTGGTGACAGTAAAATGATAGCTACTTATCAACATATTGTGGACGAGGATGTTATCAATGCTATGGAGGCTATGGATGCGGTAAATCCTGGCGAGACCCCAGTGATAATACGAAAACCCGTTGGAAAGATAAAAAAAGCAGAACCAATCAGTGTGGCTGATGCGGCATTACAGTTGGGTAAGATAGCGGAAGATAATAGAAATATAATGGAAGCGCTCAAAGAAAATGAAGATTTCAGCCATCAGGTCAGTGAACAGAATGATGAGTTAAGAAAAGAAATAGTTTGGTTGAAACAGCGAGTTGGAGAGTTACTGGAAGAACTTCATAGCTAACTACGCCTTCAAGTTGAATTAAGCTCTTTTTCAAAAAATGCACTGACTGTATAAATTGCATCTAAAGGTGATTGGAAATCGCTATTGTCCAAAACTTCCACCTGGATTCTAGAAAAAATACGTTCAATTGAATTCATCCATGAGGAACAGGAAGGTAACGGAACAAGATGCAATCTTGGATTTAATGCAGCAAATGTTTTAACAGCATGCGATTTATGAACGCTCCATCCATCCAGGATTATGTAAATATCTTCTTTATGAAAAATCGTATTCAATAACCATTGAAAATAATCGATGAGAATATAGGCATTTTTCCAATCATAGAATCTATAGTAGATTCGTTCATTATGCGGATCCCACGCAGCGAAAATATCTACGAGTCCTTTTACCTTCTGTGCATAGGGAATTCTGTAATGTTTATCATTAGTCCATTTTCTTCCTGAAAATTTCTTGATAGGAGTTTTTCCTTTTTCATCAAAAGATAAAATAACGCTATTGGGCGGTGGTGATGCTAACAGCGTATCTAGCACAAGTTTTTTTTATCAAATTCTTCATCGTTACTATATTGAAAGCGTTTGCTCTTCTTGATTTTCATTCCTTCAGAGTTTAATAAACCTCTTACACTTTCAAGGTCTATAGATCGTACAATCGATTCTTTGAGATAATAATCACGTAGTTTCGATAGACTCCAGGTAGTAAAATGTAAACCAAGCTTATTTGGCTCAGTTTCTGTGCAGAAAGAAAGCATAGCTGTGTACGC